>NZ_JAYMHD010000072.1:0-25359 GCF_035656535.1 Streptomyces sp. H51 | reverse complement strand
GACGTGGTGACGGTTCCGGCGCGGCAGGGGCTGGAGGCGGTCGACATCCTGCGGCGCGGCGCGTGCGACGCGGTGGCCCGGCTGCCGGCCGGGCCACGGCCATGCGTCCAGACAGCTCAAGCGCATCGACCAGGGCGGCGCAGAGCCCAGACGGCCACGGGCGCCCCGGCCCCCACCAGGGCCGCCGCGATGCACAGTCCTGCCTGGTAACCCGTCACGAAGGCCTCCGCGGGCGTAGCCCCCGTCGCGCGCGAGGCATGTCGCGTGAAGGCCACGACAACCCCGACCAGGACGACCCCGAAGACACCGGAGAGTTCACGGGTCGCGCTGAACAGGCCGGCGGCGAAGCCGGACAGATGACCGGGCGGGGACTCCAGTGCCCGAGTCGTCAGGGGCAGGGCCAGCGCCGAGCCCCCTCCCACGGCCGCCAGGCCCGGCAGGAGGTCGGCCAGTCCGCCGTACAGGCTGCCCAGGGCGACCAGAATCAGACCGGTGGCCACCAGCGCCAGTCCCGCGGCGGCGACGCGGCCGTCTCCCCACCTCCTGGCCAGCACACCGACGAACGGGGCGGTGAGGAGCAGCGCGAGGACGGCGGGGGTGAACATCAGGCCCGCTTCGGTCGGGCTGAGCCGCAGCCCGCTCTGCAGGAACTGTGACGTGTAGAAATACACCCCCGTCACCCCCAGCCCCCACAGAAGCTGGGTGATGAGCCCGCCCGCGAAAGGACGGTGCCGCAGCAGCCGGCCCAGCATCGGGCTCCAGTCGGTACCCCTCCAGCGGTACAGCGCCACAACGCCGCACAGCGCGGTGACCGCGGAGACGACCACCGGCACCTCGGTGAACCCGTAGGCGGGCCCCTGGATCAGGCAGTAGACGAAGGCCGTCAGCGACAGGCACGCCAGAGCGACCACGCGGTGCGACACGGCGGCGAGCCGCTCGGCTCCGGGGGCCGCCGAGGGGGGCCCGCCCGGTACGGCGGCCGTACCCACGGCGAAGCTCGCCAGCCCCAGCGGCACGTTCATCACGAAGAGGTACTGCCAGCCCAGGTGCTGGGTGACGACACCGGAGACGACCGGCCCGAACGCCAGCGCGGAGGCCAGCGCGGCGTTGGTCGCGCCGAAGCCCACGGTGCGTACGCGGGGCGGGAGATCGTGCGACATCATCGCCAGCGAGGCCGGAAGGATGAACGCGGCACCCGCGCCCTGCGCGCCGCGGAAACACGCCAGCACGGCGCCCGTCGTCGACAGGGCGCAGCACGCGGAGGACACGGTGAACACCGCGACGCCGGTCAGCAGAGCCCAGCGGCGTCCCTTCCGGTCCGTCAACTGGCCGGCCGGCAACAGTACGCCGGCCAGAGCCAGGGGATACGCGGTCGCCACCCACTTCACGTCCGCTTCGGTCAGGCCGAGTTCCCTGCGCATCTGCGGGAGGGCGACATTCACCACCGTGTTGTCGAGTGCCGTCAAGAACGCCGAGAGAACAACGGCTCCAACGACGCTCAGGATGCGTAGCCGACTCATGATCTCCTAGCTGTAGCCACCGGACCGACAGGGCCGACGGAAAACGCCGCACGGGCAATTCAAGCCGATTACTCCGATTGCCGTGGTTCCCGTCGCGCGAGCGGCACTCCACGTACTTCCGTCGGGCGCGGTGCTCGCGCCCGCCTTCCGTTTCGGCGTGTCGCTGAATGACGACGACAGATCTATGTTTCGCTCTTTTTCAGCTGTGCGCATCCAGAATCGGTCCTGCCATGCGCACAAGAGCTCATCCGGCTTCCCGACCGAAGCCTCCGGAGTTCAACGACCAGCAGGACCCCCTTCGGCAACTGACATCAAGGTTGGTGAGCCCGTGCCATCGTCGGTGACAGATACGCTCAGCCACCATCTCGCCCACACCTCCGCCCTCACACCGCACGAGACAGCCTTCACCTTCGTCGACCACAAGGGTGACCTGGAGGACACGCACACCTCCCTCACCTGGAGACAGCTCGAGGAACGGGTGCGCGCGACCGCCTCGGGACTGCGTCGTGCCGGCGCCGCCGGCCGGCGGGTGGCGATCGTCGCACCGCAAAGTCTCGAATACCTCGTGGGCTTCCTTTCCGCCGCCTGTGCCGGAGCGACTGCCGTTCCCCTGTTCACGCCGTCCCTGCCGGGCCACAGGGAGAAACTCGCGGCGGTGTTGCGGGACGCGGAACCGGCATTGGTGTTGACCGTGGAAGAACTGCGCGGGTCGTTCACCGACTTCTGCGTGGACCAGGAACTCGCCGGCGATTTCCGTCTCGTCACGGAAGAGGAATTGCGGCAGACCGGGACTTCCTCCTGTGCTCCGTTCGACGGCCCCGAACCCGATGACGTCGCGTATCTGCAGTACACCTCGGGCTCCACCCGCGTCCCCTCCGGAGTGGAGATCACGCATGCCAACGTGTGCGCCAACGCCCGCCAGGCTCTCGAGGCGTACGACATCCGTCGAGACCGCAACTGCACGGTGGGATGGCTGCCCCTCTATCACGACATGGGACTCGTGCTGACGATCGCTCTGCCCATCATCGGCCGCATTCCCTCGGTGCTCATGGACCCCCTCGCCTTCGTCCAGCGGCCGGGGCGCTGGCTGGGCCTGCTGACCCGGTATCCGGGAGCCATCACGGCAGCTCCCAACTTCGCCTTCGACTACTGCGTCCAGCGCGTGACCGCGGAGGAACGCGCGGCGCTGTCGCTGGGCTCCGTCGCCGCCATGGTCAACGGCAGCGAACCCATCGCGGCCCGCACCCTCGAGCGCTTCCAGGCGGCCTTCTCCCCCGTCGGCATGATGCGCACCATGATGCGTCCCTCCTACGGGCTCGCCGAGGCGACCGTGTTCGTTTGCGCCTCCCCGGCGGGAGAGGAACCCACGGTGACGTCCTTCGACCGGGGCGCCCTCGGGCAAGGAGAAGCCCGCCCCGTCGAGGCCGGCCAGCACGGGGAGGCGGCCGCGCTCGTGGCCTGTGGCCGGCCCACCGGCCAGGAGATGGCAATCGTCGACCCGTCCACCTGCCGACGTCGAGAGGACGGCCACGTCGGTGAGATCTGGCTGCGCGGCCCCAACGTCGGCCGCGGCTACTGGGGCCGCGCCCAGGAGAGCGGGTCCACCTTCCAGGCCGTGATCGCCGGTGAGGACTCCCGCACCACCTGGCTGCGCACCGGTGACCTGGGTGTGTGGCACGACAAGCAGCTCTACGTCACGGGCCGCCTCAAGGACCTGGTGATCGTCGACGGAACCAACCACTATCCGCATGACATCGAGGCAACCGTCCAAGAGGCGCATCCGGCCGTTCGCCGCCATCGCGTCGCTGCCTTCGCCGTGACCGCAGAGGACGGCGAACGCCTCGTCGTCGTCGCCGAACACGGCCGGGACGTCGCACTCGGTGAGCGGGTCGTCGAGGAGGCGACACGCGCCGTGCGGGCGGCGGTCGCCACCAGGCACGGACTGACCGTCCACGACTTCGTCCTCGCGCCGCCCGGCAGCATTCCCCACACCACCAGCGGCAAGATCGCCCGCACCGCATGCCGCGACCAGTACCTGGCAGGCGCGTGGACGGCGGACACCGTTCCTTAGGCGGGTACCGGGCGAGGGCATCACACGAGGGCGTACAGAGGGGACAGACGGATGGAACCAAGCAGCGAAACGCCTGGAGACGGGCCGGCGAGTGCCCGTCGGCTACGGGCGACCCTGCGCGAACTCGTCAGCGAGGCCACCGGGGTTCCCGAGGCCCAACTCGACGACGCCCGGCCCCTGGTGGAGTACGGGCTGACCTCCCGTGCCGCGGTCGGCCTCGCAGGACGTCTGGAACAGATCCTGCACAGCGCGCTGCCGGCCACCCTGGTCTGGGAGAACCCGACGGTCGAAGGCCTGGTGCGACGCCTGAGTACCGTCCAGCGGTCCGCGGCCGAAGGGACGCGGGGCCCGGAGCGGCAGGGGAGCGTGGCCGGGACGGCCGACACGGAAGCGGACGACGACCTCGGCGACGCCTCCTTCGCGTCCTGCCCGATCGCCGTCATCGGCGTCGGCTGCCGCCTGCCCGGCGGCGTCCACGGACCGGAGGCCTTCTGGAAATCCCTCATGTCCGCCGGCGATCTCGTCCGGCCGGGGCCGGGCAGAATGCGGCGAACCCCCTTCACGGGGGCCGGCCCGGCGGCCCTGACGGCGCGCACCGCCCAGGGCGCCTTCCTCGACGACATCGAGGCCTTCGACGCCGAGTTCTTCGGCATCACCCCGCGCGAAGCCGAGGTCATGGACCCGCAACAGCGCCTGCTGCTGGAGGTGAGCTGCGAAGCCCTGGACCACGCCGGACTGCCCGCCCACATGCTCGAGGGCAGCGACACCGCGGTGTTCGTGGGCCTGAGCGCCCTCGAGTACGGTCACCTGACCACGGCAGACCCCGCCCGGCTCACTCCCTGGACCAGTACCGGGGCGGCCGGCAGCATCGCCGCCAACCGCCTGTCCTACCTGTTGGACCTGCACGGTCCGAGCGTGACGGTCGACACGGCCTGTTCGTCCTCACTGGTGGCTGTGCACCAGGCATGCCGGAGTCTGCTCGAGCGTGACTGCGACACGGCCCTGGCGGGCGGCGTCAACGTCCTGTTGTCACCCACCATCACGGCCTCGTTCGACCAGGCCGGAGCGCTCGCCGCGGACGGGCGCTGCAAGCCGTTCGACGCGGCCGCGGACGGCATCGTCCGGGGGGAGGGCTGCGGTGTCGTCGTCCTGAAGCGGCTCGCCGACGCCGAGCGCGACGGCGACAGGATCCTCGCGGTCGTCAAGGGCAGCGCGGTGAACAGCGACGGCCGCTCGGCCGGGCTGATGGCGCCCAATCCCGCGGCGCAGGAAAGACTGCTGCGCCGGGCCCTGGAGAACGCACGGCTCGAACCGGCGGACATCGACTACGTCGAGACGCACGGGACCGGCACCCTGCTGGGCGATCCCATGGAAGCGGGCTCACTGGGCACCGTCTTCCGGTCCGGCAGACCGGCCGACAGGCCCCTGCTCATCGGTTCCGTGAAGAGCAACCTCGGACACCTGGAGGGCGCCGCCGGCATTGTCGGACTGATCAAGACAGTCCTGGCGCTCCACCGTCACCGCGTGCCGCCGAGCCTGCACTTCCGACGTCCCAACCCGCACATCGACTTCGCGGACCTCCTGCTGCGCGTCGTCACCACGCCCACCGACTGGCCGCGGCGGGGCACTCGCCCCGCCCGCGCCGGTGTGTCCGCCTTCGGCTTCGGCGGTACCAACGCACACGTCGTCCTCGAGGAGACGCCCACCGGCCCGGAGGGCACCCAGGACGTCAGCCCGCACACCGAGGACGAGCACGGTGAGGCCCCGCACGTGCTGGTCGTCTCCGCTCGGTCCAGGGACCGGCTCGGTGATGCCGCGGTCGGGCTCGCCCGGCTCACGGCGGCCGACGACGCACCCCCGCTGAGGGACGTCGCGCACACCCTCGCCCGCCACCGACGGGGCCCGGTGTGCGCGGCCGTCACCGCACGCACCCATCAGGAGGCGGCCGGCCTGCTGGCCACACTGGCACGCGGGGAAGAGGACCCCGGCCTGGTACCCCCCTGCACGGACGACAGCTCGGGGCGGTCATCCGGCGCCCGCCGGCCGGTCTTCGTCTTCTCCGGGTACGGCTCCCAGTGGCAGGGCATGGGCGCCCGTCTGCTGAGGGATGAGCCCTTCTTCGCCACCGCCGTCGAGGACATGGACCCGCTGTACCTCGCCGAGACGGGCGTCCGCCTCAGCGACCTCCTCGACCGGGCGGCGCCCGACGCCGGCGTGGAGCACATCCAGCCGCTGCTGTTCGGGATGCAGATCGCCCTGGCCCGTGCCCTGGGCGCGTACGGGGTGCGGCCCGGCGCCGTCATCGGCCACTCGATGGGTGAGGTGAGCGCCGCGGTGACCGCGGGCGCCCTCGACCTGGCCGACGGCCTGCGGATCATCCTCCGCCGTTCGGTCGCACTCGCCGCCGTCGACGCGGAGGGGGCCGGCGCGATGGCGGCCGTCGAGGTGCCGGTCGAGGAGCGCGAGGCGGTTCTGGCACGCTTCCCGGGCGTGGAGACCGCGGTGCACTCCTCCCCGTACCGTTGCACGGTGGCCGGGCCGGCGCACCGCGTGCGGGAACTCGTCGACGGCCTCACCGCCGAGGGCCGTCTCGCCCGCCTCCTCGATGTCGGCGGGGCGGGACACTCTCCGGCGGTCGACCCCGTGGTACCGACACTGCGCGAGGCGCTGGCGGGACTCCGACCCGGCCCGGGGGAGGTGCCCTGGTACACCACCGTCCTCGACGACCCACGTGCCCGGGTTGTCGCCGACGCCGCGTACTGGTGCGCCAACCTGCGCCGCCCGGTGCGTCTGCAGCAGGCGGTGGACGCGGCCGCGGCGGACGGCAACGACCTCTTCTTGGAGATCTCCCCGCATCCGGTCGCCCTCATCCCGTTGAGCGAGACGCTGCGCGCCGCCGAGGGCGCTTCCCAGCCGGTGGTGATCCCGACCCTGCGCAAGCGGGGCGACGAGGCCGTGGACCTGCGCAGCGCCCTTGCCCGGCTGCACTTCGCCGGAGCGCGGCTGGACGAGGACCGGTTGTGGCCCGCCGGCGCGCGGATCGCGCTCCCCAGTCCCCTGTGGCGCCACAAGCGCTACTGGTTCGGCCGCGGGCACGCGGTCGCCCCCGACGTGGGCAACGCCCTGCTCGGCAGGCGGACCGACGATCCGCGTACGGGCGCCGTGCTCTGGCAGACCGACCTCGGGACGGCGGGGTCCCACGCTCCCCGGCGCCACCTCCACGGTCGGCCCGTCCTCACCCTGCCGGCCGCCGCCGCACTGATGATCGAGGCAGCGCGGGAGTTGCTCGGGCATGACACCGACACAGACCTCTGCTTGGAGGAACTCGCCGTCCACCGGTGGCTGCCTGTCGCCAGCCGCACACCCGTCACCCTCGTCTGGGAACCCGACGGCTCCCACGCCACCGTGACGATCAACGCCCGCGGAGCGGAGGGGAACTGGCACTGCCACGCGTCGGCCAGGGTCCTCACCCGCCCCGGACCGCCCCCCGCGTACGCCCTGGGCGGACAACCGGCCCGCAGCGCTCACTGGGCCCCTGCCCCGGACGCGCGACCGCAGGCACCGGCGTACGAGGACTTCCTGACCACGCTGCTGTACGCGCCGGCCGAGGCCGCCGCGCCGGACGCGGCGGCCGAACCGCCGCACAGTCCTGCCGCGGAGATCGTCCCTGTCGCCGTGCGGTCCCTGCGTCTTCACGGCCGTGTGGCAGGACCGTTGAGCATCGAGGCCGCTCAGGCCGGCACCGGGCCCGTCGACGATCCCGTCCGCCCGTCCGATTCCCCGCGCTCCATGGTGGGCTGGGACATCCTGGCCGACGGGACCGGCGCACGCGTCGTCGCCTCCGGCGTGGAACTGCGCCCGGCCGAGGGGCACGAAGTCCCCAAGCCGCTGGAATCACTCACCTACGACATCCAGTGGCAGAAGTCTCCCGCTCCGCTCCCCGGAAACCTCGACCACGTGCTGCTCCTGACGGACGAGCCGACGACCGGCGCGGGAGGCGCCACTCTGGCGGGCGCGCTCAACACCGCGCTGGAGGGGAAGAACGTACGGACGACGGTCGGCACATGCTCCCTGGAGCAGACGGACCGACTGCTCCAGGACTGGCTGTCGGACACCGCCCCGCAGGGGACGAGCGCCGTCGTCCTGCTCCTGACCCGTCAGGTCGACCCCGGCGACGCGCGTGCCCTGCACATGGCCACCACGGTCGCGCGGCGACTCGCCTCGAACGCGCCGGGCCGGCTACGCCCACGGCTCTGGCTGGTCACCCTGCAAGGGCGGGCCACCGCACCGGGCGAAGCCGGTCTGCCGCGTCTGGCCTGCCTGCGCGGACTGGTGCGCGTCCTGAGCCTGGAGGAACCCGCCCTGCGGGCCGGTCTGGTGGACATCGACACCCAGCCGGACTCGGTCGAGGGCCTCGTGCAGGAACTGCTCGGCGACAGCTCCGAGGACGAGATCGCCTGGCGTGCGGGGAGCCGCCTCGTCGCCCGGCTGACCGGCGCCGACGTGACGACCCAGCAGTACGCGGTCCCGTTCGTCCGCCAGGACGGCGCCTACATCGTCACCGGCGGTCTCACGGGCCTCGGCCTGGCGACGGCCCGCCGCCTCGCGAGCCGGGGAGCCGGCCGCATCGTCCTCAACGGCCGCCGACCGCCCTCGCCCCAAGTCCGCGAAGTCATCGACCGGTTGCTCGACGGGGGAGTCTCCGTCGCCGTGGTGCAGGGCGACATCGGCGATCCCGAGGTGGCGACCCGCTTGGTGCGGACCGCGGTCGACGAGGGCCATGCCCTGCGGGGAGTCGCCCACTGCGCCGGACTCCTGCACGACCGCATGATCAGCGATCTCCGGGCAGCCGACATCGACACCGTGCTGCGGCCCAAGGTGATGGGGGCCCTGCACCTCGACAGGGCGCTCGCCTCCCACAGCCTCGACTGGTGCGTCTTCTACAGCTCGGCCGCCGCCCTTCTCGGTTCGCCCGGTCAAGCGGCTTACGCGGCTGCCAACGCCTGGCTGGACGCCCTGGCGCAGTCTCGCAGAGCGGAGGGCAGACCGGCCACGTCGATCGCCTGGGGCCCTTGGACGGACGCCGGCGCGGCTCCCACCGAGGGGTACCTGCCACTGGAGTCGATCACCCTTTCGGAGGGACTGGCCGCCCTGCAGACGCTCGTCGAGCAGAACCGCACCCACACGGGTGTGGTGCATCTGGACGCCGAACGGGCCGTCGAGGCCTTCCCCGCCCTGTCCACCATTCCCTTCTTCTCCGACAGCCTGCGGGCCGGCCCCGCGGCCGGCGACGACTGGGCCGGTCCCGACGGCATCGACGCGCTCGGTGAGGACGCCGCGGACAGGGTCTACGAGCGCCTTGCCGCACGCACGGCCGCCATCATGGGTTTCGGCGTCCGGGACCTCGACGAGACGGTCCCGCTTCCCGCACTCGGTCTGGACTCGCTGGTGGCGGTCCGCATCCGGAACGCGGCCCAGCAGGACTTCGGCGTCGAACTGCCCGCGGATCTCATGCTGCGGGGCGCGTCGTTGCGGGAGATCGGAGACACGGTCCTCGGCCGCCTCGGACTGAGCGCCGCCGCACGGGAGGCGAAGACACCCGCGCCCCGTCCGCGTACCGGCCCGACGGAGCGGGCGTCCTCTTCCCTGCCGTCGACCATCCAGCCACGCGACGCCGCCGAGCGCCTGGTGGCGGGTGCCTGGGCCGAGGTCCTGCACACCCCGCCCGCCGACGTTCGCGCCGACTTCGTGTCCGCCGGTGCCGAACCGGGCACGGCCGACCGGCTCGTCGAGGCGATCCGCCGCCGTCTCGGTGACGTTCCTCCGGGCCTCACCGCCGGAGAGGTACTCTCCCGGCGGTCGGTAGCCGCCATCGCGGACCTGATCCGGCCCGCGGTCAACCCGAGCAGCGGGTCGGCCGTCACCACCTTGCGCCCGCCCCGGCCGGGCAGCGGCAGACCCGCCCTGTTCACCTTCCATCCTGCCGGTGGCCCCACCTCCGTCTACCTCCCTCTCAGTCGGCTGCTGCCGGCGGACCAGGCCGTCTACGGCATGGAACGGCTGCACACGCAGGGCACGATGGAAGAGAAGGCAGCGCGTTACCTGAATCTCGTCCGAGACCTTCAGCCGCAGGGGCCCTACCACCTCCTCGGCTGGTCCTTCGGCGGTTGCCTCGCCTACGAGACGGCGCAGCAGCTCCTGGCCGAAGGCGAGACCGTCGGATTCCTCGGGCTCATCGACACCATCCTGCCCGCCGCCCTTCCCGGCCTGGACTCCCAGGACGTCCTGCTCGAACGGTTCGGCCGGTTCGCCGAGTACGTGAAAAAGACCTACGGGCACGAGCTGAGACTGCCCTACGACGAACTCGCGGCCACCCCCGACGAGCAGCAGATCGACGTGGTCATGCGTCTGGTCGCGGAGGCCGGCCTCGACATGGGGCCGAGCATCATGGAGCACCAGCGGACCTCTTACCTGGACGCCCGCGTGGGCGAGCGGTACAGCCCCCGTCCTTACCACGGTCCCGTCGTCCTCTACCGCGCTCAGCAGGCGCAGCGTCTCACCACCGCCCTCGACCCGCGCTACCTCAGGTCGGACGCGGATCTCGGCTGGGCGGACTTCTGCCCCGACCTGCGGATCGTTCCCGTCGAGGGGGATCACCTCTCCCTCATCGACCCGCCGCACGTCGCCACGATCGCGCGCCACCTCACGCGTGAACTCAGCGTCTCCAGGAGGTCACCGGACCAGCCGGGTTGAGCGTGCTCCCGCACACGTGCCCTGCCCGGGTGTGTCCCCGCTCCGGCCGGCGGCGGTCGCTTGCGACACCGTGTTTCCCGGCCGGGGCCCTCACGTGATCGGCGGTTCGACGCGGGAGAAGGTGACGGCCCCGGACGTTCCTCCGACGGTCGTGACCCGTACGGGCACCGCGCCGGGGGCGCCGGCCGGTACCGTCGCGGTCAGTTGCTGGTCGGAGAGGACGATGAAGGCGGCCGCCGAGGAACCGAAGGTCACCGACGTGGTCGTGGCCAAGCCGGTCCCCGTCAGCGTCACGGTGGTCCCCCCGGACGCCGGTCCGGCGGAGGGCGCGATGCCGCTGAGCGCGGGAGCGCTCACGTAGGCGTAGGCGAGCGGATTGCTCACGCCTCCCGGAGTGGTCACCGTCACCTCGGTGATTCCGGAGCCGGGCGGAGCCTGCACCCGCACCTCGGTGGACGACACGATGGTGAAGGACGCGGTCGAGGCACCGAATTTCACCGCTGTGGCGTTGGACAGGTTCTGTCCTCGCAGTGTGACGTCGTTGCCCCCGTTCGCCGGGCCGGCGGTGGCGGAGAGGTCCGTCAGGACGGGGATCGGAGTGTAGAAGAAATAGGCGTTGGGGGAGTCGGCGCTGGTTCCTGACGGTGTGGTGACGGTCACCGGCGTCGCGCCCGGTCCACCGGGTGGTGACACGGCGGTGATCCGCGTCGGCGAAGTCACCGTGAAGGAGACCGCGTTGGTGGTGCCGAAGCGGACCGCGGAGGCCCCCGTGAAGTTGGTGCCGCTCAGGGTGACGGTGGTGCCGCCGCTCGCGGGGCCACTGGACGGGGTGACTCCGGTCACCGTCGGAAGGACGGCCGTGTAGGTGAAAGCGACGGTCGCGTTGCTCGTCCCGGTGGGCGAGACCACGGTCACCGGGACGGGGCCCAAGCTCGTCCCGGGCGGGGTGACGGCCGTGATCTGGGTCGACGAGTTGATTGTGTAGGACGCTGCGTTCACGGTGCCGAACCGCACGGCGGTGGCGCCGATCAGGGAGGTGCCCGTGATGACGACGGTTGTGCCACCGGACACAGGGCCTTGTGAAGGGCTGACCGAATTGACCGTGGGAGGCATCAGCGGCTCCTGGGGAGGAAGAGGAGGAGGCGTGAAGGTCTGCGAGGGGTGCATCCGGCGTCGGCTGCCGCAACCGAGCACGTGGCTCGCCGGTTGGTGGAGAGGCGGACCGTGAACGACGCCGGTCCCCACCGGAGGGACGGACACCGGGCGGAGCGGTGGTGGAGCAGGCATGTCAACGCTCCCTTGGGCCTGTGCTCCGACGATGAGGTGGACCGGTGCTGCGGTGATGCCGTCGCTCCCCGCATGCGCGGGCCGTGCGAGGGGCGCGGGGCGAAACGGAGACCCCGGCCGTGTGATCAGCGTGGGAGGGCGGTCCGTGCGGCGCTGCGCGTGTACGGGCACGCAGAACGCCTCTGCACCATGCCCCAGGCTCGGGAAGGGCGGCCCGGGCCGGGTCTGTGTGACCAGTGACCCACAGGGCCCGGGCGCGTCACAAGGGCGCTCATCCTTGGTCACTCGTTCGGGGTAATGCTCCGTCCGTGTGTTGCCGTCTCGGTGCCCGGAGGCACGTGGTGCGGTGGTCCGGTGACTGCCGTCGGCCGCCGGGCAGGAGACCGCGGGGCACCGGAACTGGGTGCGGTGGGGCCGGCGGCTCCGCGTGTGAACAGCGGCCGAGCCGGTCACCGAAGGTGAGCGGAACCGACTGGCTGTCCATGCTATTCGGGCATTTCCCCGATCGGCCGGTCACGTGCGGTGACGTTGAACGCGCCCCGTGGATGCGCCCCTCCGAACGGGTGACGATCCCGCTCGGCCCTTGCGGCATATGCCGGGTGCTGTGTCAACTGGAGACATCCAACCGGTGGGCAGCCCAGACCGCTCGGGGGGCGTGACTTCGGTGCGGCTTCTCGACCTCTGTTTCGGGTAAAGGGGTCGCGGCCCTGTCGGAGTTGCGATGGGCACTCCTGAGAGGGATTGGATCGCCAGTCGGTGCCACGTAAGCGGCACCGACTGGTCGGTTGTCCACACGTCATCCGCCGCACAGGTCGTTTCGAAGGGCATGGGGGCGCCGCCGCCGGTGACGTGTCGCCGCTGCCGCTCGGAGCCGGCGGCCCGACCGGGGGGTTTCGGTCTGCGGGGTGGCCTGGTGAAGGCGCGGCCTCATGCGGAACGCCGGACACCGTCACGACGATAGGTGTGACGGTGTCCGGCGTCGTCCGCTGTGTCCCCGACCCGGTCGGGCCGACGGCGAATCCTCACCGGTCGGTGCGGGGACAGGGGCGCTCGCCCGTGCGGCCGGGTGGGCCGTCACGGGCGAGCGCCCGACGGGCGCCGCCGCGAGGGGGGTGCGGGCGGCGGCGCCCCGTCTCCGGGGGATCAGATGCCGGGGCCGGTGACGTAGGTGAACGCGCCGGCCGCGACGTCCGATCCGGCAGGGTTGGTCACGACCACGTCGACCGGGCCCGCGGTGCCGGGCGGGGTGACCGCCGACAGGGTGCCGGCGCTCACCACCGCGAAGGGTGCCGGGGTGCCGTTGAAAGTGACCGAGTCGGTGGTGTCCAGGTTGGTTCCGGTGATGGTGACTGCGGTACCCCCGGAGGTCGGTCCCGAGGTCGGGTTGATGGTGCCGATCGTGGGAGCGTCGACGTAGGTGTACGACAGGCCGTTGTTGGTGCCGCCCGCGGTGGTGACGCTGACCGAGACGGGCCCCACGGCGGCGCCGGGGGGAACGGCGACGCTCAGGGAACTGTCGGAGTTCACCGTCGGAGTGGCGGTGACTCCACCGAAGCTCACACTGGTGGCCGTGGAGAGGCCGGTTCCGGTGATGGTGACGGTGTTGCCGCCCGCCAGCGGCCCGGAGCCGGCGCTCAGCGACGACTTGAACGGGGCGCCGACGTAGAAGAACGGCACCGGGTTGCTGGTCCCGCCCGGCGTGGTCACCGTGACCCCGACCGTGCCGGTCCCCGAGGGAGAGACCGCCGTGACCTGGGTCGGCGAGACGTTGGTGACCGCTGTGGCCGGCTTGTTGCCGAAGCGTACCTGGCTGGTGTTGGACAGATTCGTGCCGGTGATGGTCACGAGCGTCCCACCGCCGGTGGAACCCTGATTCGGAGAGATGGGCATGGCTGTGCTCCTCGTTGCGGTTGCAGGGACATGACGAGGAATCGGCGGAGCGGCCGGCCTCGCGGCATCACGACCACAGCGATGGTCGAGGGCGCGGGCCTGGGGCGAAACAGAGTCAGGGCGAGTGGCCGCGGGCATGGCCGGCTGGCAGCAGCCCGTCCGGCGTCTCTTGCGGGGCAAGAGGAAAAACCGGCAACGACTGCCTGTCTCAACGTCCCCCGGCACGGGGATGGGCAGCCCGCCGGTTCACATTCTTAGTGACCCACACCCCCAATCGAGTGACAAGATGCTGCGGTCTTCAACCACTCGAAAGGGTGACCCTTCGCGCAAGTGAACGCTGCTGGCGCGCTGAGAGCGGCCGTGACGCCGCGAACCCGGCGGGCGCGTCCCGTCCCCTCGGCGGGTGCGGCGGGTGCGGCGGGTGCGGCGGGTGCGGCGGGTGCGGCGGGAGCGGCGGGAGCCTCGGTCCTCGGTGGTCAGAGCCGTGCCGCTCCGGCGCGCAGGCCGTCCATGACGAGGTCGAGCAGGCGGGCGGCGCGTGGCCGCCAGTCGTCGGAGGGGGTGATCTGCCACAGCCCGGCGATGGCCAGGAGGAAGTCGTCCGATGTCACGCCGGGGCGGATGGTGCCGGCTTCCTCGTTGGCGCGCAGAAGGAGCTCGGCCGCCTCGGTGACGGGGGTGGGAGCCGGTTTGGCGGGGCCTCCAGGGGCGCTGGTGGCGAGGCGGATCGCGTCGGCCAGGCCGGCCTTGGCCATGGCGAATTCGGCCAGCCGGTCCATCCAGGTGCGCAGCGCCTGCTGCGGCGGCAGCGCCTGGAGCAGCGGGGCCGCGCTGTCGGCGACCTGCCGCATCTCGTGACGGTAGAGCTCCAGGACGAGGGTCTCGCGGTTGGGGAAGTTGCGGTAGAACGTCCCCTGGCCGACGCCGGCCTTCCTGGCGATCGCGCTGAGGGGCGCGTCCGGGCGCAGCGTCAGTTCGGTCAGGGCGACATCGAGGATGCGCTCGCGGTTGCGCTGCGCGTCCGAGCGCAGGGGTGCGTCGTCGTGGTGCTGCACTCGTCACTCCTCGCGGGCTGCGTGAACAAACCCGGTCCTTGCTAACCGGACAGTTGTCCGTTACGTTTCCGTGGAGCGGACGGTTGTCCGGTTGGGCCTCACCATATCCGTGGCCGCGGCCGTACGGCAGTCCGCGCGCACCGCCGCGCATCACCGCGGCGGAAGCCCCGTTCGGTCCCGGCGCCCCACCACACCCACGACGCACCTTCCGGCAGTCGCGCGACCCGCCGTCGGCCTGGTCCGGCCCCATCGCGCACGCCTCGCCACACGTCTGTACGCACCTGCACGCATCTGTACATTTCTGTACGTGTCTGCACACATCGAAAGAAGTCGCTCATGGCCTTATCGACGTCCAGCGTCATCACCCTGCACGTCAACGGCGAGAAGTACACGCTGCCCGTCGACCACCGCACCACCCTCCTCGACGCGCTGCGCGAGCGTCTCGACCTGACCGGTACCAAGAAGGGCTGCGACCAGGGCCAGTGCGGTGCCTGCACGGTTCTGGTCGACGGCCGCCGGACCGTGGCCTGCCTGCAGTTCGCGGTCGCCGCCGAGGGCCGGGACGTCACCACCATCGAGGGTGTGGCGGACGGTGATCGGCTCCACCCGGTCCAGCAGGCCTTCCTCGATCTGGACGGCTACCAGTGCGGCTACTGCACACCCGGACAGATCTGTTCGGCGATCGGCGTCCTCGCGGAACACGCCGCCGGGTGGCCGAGCGCCGCCACGGGCGACGTACGGCCCGAGGCGGGGCCACCCCCGCTGAACGCGGAGGAGATCCGCGAGCGGATGAGCGGCAACCTGTGCCGGTGCGCCGCGTACGCCTCGATCGTCGACGCCGTCGCGCGGGCCGCCGGGGCGCGGACCGCGGTACGGCCGGACGCCGGGCCGAACGCCGAGGAGGCGGCGGCATGAGGGAGTTCGCCTACCAGAAGGCATCCGACGTGCCGGACGCCGTCGCCCTGCTCGACGCCGATCCGCAGGCGCGCTTCCTGGCCGGCGGGACCAACCTGGTCGACCTGATGAAGAGCGGTGTCGAGCGGCCCGCCCGGCTCGTGGACGTACGGCAACTGCCCCTGGACCGCGTCGAGTCGACACCGGAGGGCGGGCTGCGCATCGGCGCGACGGTCACGAACGGCGACCTCGCCGCCCACCCGGAAGTCCGCAGCCGGTACCCGATGCTGGCCCAGGCGGTCCTCGCCGGCGCCTCCGGTCAGCTGCGCAACATGGCCACCGTCGGCGGCAACCTCCTGCAGCGCACGCGCTGCGCCTACTTCACCGATCCGACCAAGCCGTGCAACAAGCGCGCCCCCGGCAGCGGCTGCCCCGCCGTCCAAGGCGAACACCGCAACCACGCCATCCTGGGAGCCTCCGGTCACTGCGTGTCCGTGCACCCCTCGGACATGGCCGTCGCCCTGGCCGCTCTCGACGCGGTGGTGCACTACGAAACCGCCGACGGGCCCGGGGAGTTGCCGATCGGCTGGTTCTACCTGCCCGTCGCGCGGACCCCGCACCGCGAAACAGCGCTGCCCGCCGGCGCGCTGATCACCCACGTCAGCCTGGCGCCGCTCCCGGCCGCAGCCCGCTCCCGCTACCGCAAGGTGCGCGAGCGCGCCTCCTACGCCTTCGCCACCGGCTCGGTCGCCGCGGCGCTCGACGTCCGCGACGGCGTCGTGCACGACGTGCGCCTGGCCTTCGGCGCGGTCGCCTCCCGGCCCTGGCGGGCCCGCGCCGCCGAGCGCGTCCTGACCGGCGCGAGCGCCGACGCCGAGACCTTCGCGGCCGCCGCGGACGCCGAACTCGCGGCAGCCCGGCCGCTGCCGCACAACGGATACAAGGTGACCCTGATGCGCAACCTGACGGTGGCCGTGCTGAGCGAACTCCTCGAGGAGGACGCCGCCCGATGACCACCACCGGAACCACCACCGGAACCACCACCGGAACCACCACCGGAACCACCACCGGAACCACCACCGGAACCACCACCGGAACCACCACCGGAACCACCACCGGAACCACCACCGGAACCACCACCGGAACCACCACCGGAACCACCACCGGAACCACCACCGGAACCACCACCGGCCCCGCCACCGCGGCGGTCCGCGCCGTCGGTACCGCGCACGTCCGCGTGGAAGGCCGCGAAAAAGTCACCGGAGCGGCCCGCTACGCGGGGGAGATCCCCTTCGCCGGCCTCGCCCACGGCTGGCTCGCGCTGTCCACCGTCGCGCGCGGCCGCATCCGCGCCATCGGCACCGAAGCCGTCCTCGCCATGCCTGGCGTCCTCACCGTCCTTCACCACGGCAACGCCCCGCACCTGGAGACCGACTACGTCGGCGTGCTGGGCACCCGGCCCGACCCGACCTGCGCCGTCTTCCAGCACGACCGGGTGCCCCACCTGGGCTGGCCGGTCGCGCTGGTCGTCGCCGAGACCCCCGAGCAGGCGCGCGAGGCGGCGGAGGCGCTCGTCGTCGACTACGAACCCCAGCCCCACGACGTCGACTTCACCGCCGGCCACCCGGACGCCTACCCGCTCGACGGCCACCTGCCCGCCGTCACCGACAAGGGCGACCTGGAAGCCCGACTCGCCGCCTCCGCGGTCGTGCTGGACGTCGAGTACACCACGCCGGAGGAACACCACCACCCCATGGAGCCCCACGCGGCCACCGCCCGCTGGGACGACGGCGTCCTGGAGCTGACCGACTCCAACCAGGGCGCCACCTGGGTCGTCAGCGAGCTCGCGAACCTCTTCTCCCTCGACCCGGCGTCGCTGCGGGTGCGCTCGGAACACGTCGGCGGCGGCTTCGGCAGCAAGGGCGTACGCGCCCACCAGGTGGCCGCCGTCATGGCCGCCACCGCCCTCCGGCGCCCGATACGCGTCGTCCTGACCCGACGTCAGATGTTCACGCTGGCCGGCCACCGCAGCCCCACCGTCCAGCGGATCAGGCTCGGCGCCGACGCCGACGGACGCCTGCGCGCCCTCGACCACCGCTCCCTCAGCCGGACCTCGACCGTGTACGAGTTCGTCGAACCGAGCGCGGGAGTCGCGCGGGTGATGTACGAAGCCGACGCCCACCACACGGAGAACCGCGTCGTCCGGCTCGACGTCCCCAGCCCGACGTGGATGCGGGCACCCGGAGAGGCGCCGGGGGCCTTCGCCCTGGAGGCCGCGCTCGACGAGCTCGCCGAGAAATGCGGCATCGACCCCATCGAACTGCGCCTGCGCAACGAACCCGACCGGGGCCCGGTCTCCGGTCTGCCGTTCGCCGGCCGCAACCTGCGCGCCTGCTTCGAGGAGGGCGCACGCCGCTTCGGCTGGGCCGGACGCGATCCGCGGCCAGGCGTGCGGCGCGACGGACGCTGGCTGCTCGGCACCGGCACCGCCGCCGCGTCCTTCCCGGCCGGCGCCGGCCCCTCGACCGCGACGATCACCGCCGAGGCCGACGGCGGTTTCACCGTGCGCATCGGCGCGGCCGACATCGGCACCGGAGCCCGCACCGCCCTCACCCTGGTCGCCGCGGACGCCCTCGACGTCCCGACCGACCGCATCCGGGTACGCATCGGCGACAGTGCCTTCGGCCCGGCGATGATCGCCGGCGGCTCCATGGGCACCCGCTCCTGGGCCTGGGCCGTCACCGCGGCGGCCCGTGAACTGCGCGAACGGCTGGTCCCGGGCATGGACGTCCCCGCGCAGGGCATCACCGTACGCTCCGACACCACCGACGCCGTGGCGGCGCTGGCGCAGAAGGAACGCCATTCCTTCGGCGCGCAGTTCGCCGAGGTCGCCGTCGACCCGGCGACCGGCGAGGTCCGCGTGCGGCGCATGCTCGGCGTCTTCGCGGCCGGCCGCATCGTCAACCCCCTGACCGCGCGCGGCCAGCTCACCGGCGGCATGATCTGGGGCATCTCCATGGCCCTGCACGAGGAAGCGGCACGCGACGCGTCCTCCGGCGGACCGGTCGGCGCCGACCTGGCGGGCTACCACGTGGCCACGCACGCCGACGTCCCGCACATCGAGGCGGACTGGGTGGACGACCCCGACCCCGACGACCCCGTCGGCATCAAGGGCATCGGCGAGATCGGCATCGTCGGTGCCGCGGCCGCCGTCGCCAACGCCGTCTGGCACGCGACCGGCGTACGCCACCGCAGCCTGCCCATCCGCCCCGACCGCGTCCTGACGGCGGGCCGCGGTGCTTGATCTCGTACCGGAGCTGAACCGCTGGCTCGCGGAGGGACGCCGGGCCGCCGTCGCCACCGTCGTGAACGTCGGCGGCAGCGCACCGCGCGGGCCCGGCGCCGCCCTCGCCGTCGACACCGAGGGCACCGTCATCGGCTCGGTGTCCGGCGGCTGCGTCGAGGCCGCGGTCTACGACCTGTGCGCGCAGGCACTGGACAGCGGCCACAGCGTGCTGGAGCGGTTCGGCTACAGCGACGAGGACGCCTTCGCCGTGGGGCTGACCTGCGGCGGAGTCCTCGACATCCTGGTCACGCCGCTGCCCGGCGACGGGCCGCGCCGGGAACTGCTGCACACGGCCCTGGACCTCGCGGCCAGGGGTGAGCCGGTGGCCCTGGCGCGTGTCGTGCGAGGGCCGTCGGAACTCCTCGGCGCCGCCGTCCCGGTGCGCGCCGACGGCTCCTTCGACGGCGGGTTCGGCGGCCCCCCGGAACTGGACCGCACGGCGGCGGCCGAGGCGCTCGCCGCGCTCGACGCGGGCCGCACCGGCACCGTCGAACTGTCGGAGGACGGCTCGCACTGCCCCGGTGGCCTGACCCTGTTCGTGGAGTCGAGCCTGCCGCCGCCCCGGATGATCGTCTTCGGCGCGGTCGACTTCGCCGCGGCGCTGGTCGGAATGGGCAAGTTCCTCGGCTACCACGTCACCGTGTGCGACGCGCGCCCCGTCTTCACCACCCGGGAGCGCTTCCCCGAGGCCGACGACGTCGTCGTGGAATGGCCGCACCGCTACCTGCGGCACACCACGACCGACGCGCGCACCGTCCTGTGCGTGCTCACCCATGACGCCAAGTTCGACATCCCGCTGCTCGAGGTCGCGCTGCGGCTGCCGGTCGCGTTCGTGGGCGCGATGGGCTCCCGCCGCACCCACGACGACCGGAACCGGCGGCTGCGTGAAGCCGGCCTGTCGGAGGCCGACCTGGCCCGCCTGAGTTCGCCCATCGGCCTCGACCTGGGAGGGCGCACCCCCGAGGAGACCGCCCTGTCGATCGCGGCGGAGATCGTCGCGACCCGGCGCGGCGGGACCGGCGTCCCGCTGACCGGCTCCGGCCGCCCGATCCACCACAGCCGCGTCCCGTGAGGGTCGTTCACCGCACGATCCGGGCGGCGCGGGCGGCCGACAGCCAGGTGGGGAACTCGCCCAGCAGCCGGTCGTACAGCACCCGGTCGCTGACGCCGCGGGGGTCCTCGCCCGCATGGAAGAAACCGGCGTTGTCGACGACGCGCCGTGCGGGGACGGCCAGTTCGTCGAGACGCCGGAGGAAGGCGAACTCGTTGTCCTCCGGGTCCCCGAAACCGACGAACTGCCAGAACACCGGCAGCCGGGCGGCCTTGCACAGGTAGCGTTCGGCGGCGAACCTGCTCGTGGGCCCGCCGTCGGTCTGGAAGACGACCAGGGCCGGGCAACGGCTGCCCGCCTCCAGGTAGTGGTCGACGACGGCGTCCATCGCCCAGTGGTAGTTCGTCCGTCCCATGTGGCCCAGCGTCCGGTGGAGTTCGTCGATCCGGCCCCGGTGGTCGCCGAGTTCGAGGTCGGCGACACCGTCGATGTCGGTGGAGAAGAACACGACGGGAACGCGGCCGTCGTCGTCGAAGTGCGCGGCCAGCGTCAGCACCTGCTCCGCCAGGTGCTGTGCCGTCCCGTCCTTGTAGTACGGGTTCATGGACCTGGAGCGGTCCAGGACGAGGTAGACCGCGGCCCGTACCCCGGACAGCCCGTGCTCGCGCACGCTGTCGCCGGCCGTCTTGTACAGGTTCACCAGGTCAGGCGCCGTGTCCCGCACCTTGGACAGGCTGATCGCGGCGCCGTGTTCCTTGCTGTTCACGGTGAGGAGTTCCTTCCGGCCGGGTCTCGGGCCGAGCCGGGCTCGTCCGGGGCGCGGGCTCGGCCGACAGGTCCGCTGTCGCGGGACAGGGCGTCATCATGCCCGATGGCGCGCGGCCGCCGGCCCCCGCGGTCAGGGGCGGGGGCCAGTGCGGAGTCAGCCGGGGCCGAAAAGCGGTAGCCGATGCCGGGTACTGCTATGAGGCGGCGGGGCCTGCCAGGGCACGGGTGCGAGTTCGCGGCGCGGGTCGGCGCGTCCTTCCACGGCGGACGTCCGCTCGGCTCCCCGCGCGTGCGGCACGGGCTACATTCTCCGGTGTGCGCAATGCGGAACCGGTGAGCCGCTCGGGCAGTGCGGGCGGGCCGTGCCGGAGGTGCCGGTCTTCACGGGCGGTGCATTCCGGACGACCGCGCCGGCCGGGCAGGACGGTGGTCAGGCGATGAACCAGGACGAGCGATGAACCAGGCGGCCGGGGCCCCCTCCGCGCCGGTGCGGCAGATGTGGCCGCTGTACGCGGCCGGGTTCACCACGGCCTTCGGCGCGCACGGCGTCGCCGCGAGCCTGGGCGGCGACACCGCGGGCGCGGTGACCTCGCTGCTGGTCCTGGGCGGGCTGCTCGCCCTCTACGACGGTGCCGAGGTCGTCCTCAAGCCGGTGTTCGGCACCCTCGCCGACCGGATCGGCGCCCGCCCGGTGCTGCTCGGCGGACTGGTCGCCTTCGCCGTCGCGTCGGCGCTCTACGCCGTCGCCGGCAGCCCCGGCTGGCTGTGGGCGGCCCGCCTCGGTCAGGGGGCTGCGGCCTCGGCGTTCTCGCCGTCCGCCTCCGCGCTGGTCGCCCGGCTCAACCCGGTGGCCGAGCACGGCCGGGCGTTCGGCGGTTACGGCTTCTACAAGTCGGTCGGCTACACATCGGGCCCACTGCTCGGCGGGGTCCTGGTGTGGGCCGGTGGGCTGCGGCTGCTGTTCGCCGTCCTGGCGGTGCTGGGCGCGGCGGTCGCCGTGTGGGCCGCGGTCGCCGTCCCCGTCGTACCCCCGCTGCCGAAGGCCCGGCAGACGGTGCTGGACCTGGCCCGGCGGCTGGCCGAGCCGGCGTTCCTGGTCCCGACGTCCGCACTGGCCGCGGCGACCGCGGCCCTGTCGGTCGGGGTGGGATTCCTGCCGGTGTCCGGACGGGCGGCCGGTCTCGGCACGGTGGCGACCGGTGTCGCCGTGTCGGTGCTGGCCGCCTGTGCGGCGGTCGTCCAGCCGAGGGCGGGGCGCGCCCTCGACGCAGGGCGCCTCACCGCCGGGACCGGCATGACGGCGGGCCTGCTGCTGACGGCCGCCGGTCTGGGCTGTGCGATGCTGCCCGGCCTGGCCGGCGTGCTGTCCGCGGCCGTGCTGATCGGCGTCGGCACCGGTCTGATCACCCCGCTCGGCTTCGCGGCCCTGGCCGCCTCCACCCCGCGGGAACGCCTGGGCCAGACCATGGGCGCCGCCGAACTCGGCCGCGAACTCGGTGACGCGGGCGGCCCGCTGCTGGTGGCGGCCGTCGCCGCGCCGACCACGCTCACCCACGGCTTCGCGGCCCTGGGCGCCCTGCTCGCGCTCGCCTCGGCCGTCACCCTCGCCCGCCGTCGTTTCGCGCCGGACGCGTGAGGCCGGGGCAGGGCCGAAGCCGGCGCGGCCAAGGGGCTTCACGATTTCGTGGCGGGCCCCGAGCGCAGCGCCTCCAGGCGGCGCCGGTACTCGTCCTCGTCGATCTCCCCGCGGGCCAGCCGTTCCCTGAGGATGTCCTCCGCGGAGGGCGCGGACGGAGTGCGGGTGTGCTCCTGCGGGCTGTTCAGGGTGCGGAAGAGGAGCACCGCGACCGTGATGATGAGCACCCAGAACAAGATCATGCCGGCCGACATCGCGAACCAGCCCCAGCCGCTGACATCGTGGCCGTACCAGAACATCATCGCCACTCACCTGCTTCGGCTTCATCACGTGGCCGGGTACGGCGAGCGCACCCGGTGACTGCTTGCCTTCACGTCCATCATCCCGCCGCCCGCCCAGGCGGACCGGGGCCGGACGGCTCCGAGTCGGCGGGCCGACCAGCCCCTACCGGGCAGGGGTATCCCGCGACGGGCCGCCGGTACGCGGTCCGCGGCGGCCGGCGGCTCTCCGCGGTCCCCCCGGGCCCGCTCTACCCCTCGGGGGTATATTGACGGCGCCCCACCGTTTCGCCCCACCGTTTCACCCGAGCACACGGACGGAAGCCATGGCGACAGCCGACCACCGACGAGGCGCCGCTCGCGACGCCACGCCGCGGTGGACCCGCGCTGTCGTCGTCGCGCTGCTGGCGGCGCTCGCTGTTCTCGTGCACCACGACACGGCGGCCACGACCACGCATGTGCCGTCCGGCCGGGCCGCGGCACCCATGCACCACGCGGCCGCGCCGGCCGGGTCCGTCCCCGTGAGCGGTCACCCCACGCCCGCCGGGGGCACGGTTCGGGCCGCTGTCCAGGACGACGCCGGAGCGTGCTCCGGCACGGCGATCCAGCACTGCTCCGCCGCCGGCGTCGACAGCGTGAAGCTCGTGCCGCCCGACCGGCCCGCCCCCGACTGCGCTCCGGCCCGCCGACCGGGTGCGGCCGCGCTCCGCGACGTCCCGGGCACCGTGGGCCGGGCACCACCCGATCTCCGCTTCCTGTCTCGATTCCTGCTGTAGGCCGCGCGCCCGCGGCTGCGCGCTCACCCGAGCGCCCGGCCCTGCCCGCACGCATGCCGAACCCGAGCGATATCGAGAAATGGGACAACCTCTGTGAACAGCATCAACCGCCGCTCCGTCCTGCTGGCCGGGCTGGGCGCCGCGGGCGCGGGCGCGCTCGCCGCCTGCAGCGGCTCAGCCGACACGCCCGCACTGGTCAGCCCGCACGGCCCGGCCGTCGCCGCGGCCGAGGACCACCGCACCCGGACCGGCAGGGCACGCGAGGTGACCCTGACCGCGGCCCGGGCCACCGTCGACCTGGGCGCCGGGATCCGGGCCAGGACGTGGACCTTCAGCGGCCGTGTCCCGGGCGCGGAACTGCGTGTCCCGGCCGGTGACACGCTGGCCGCCACGCTGTCCAACCAGCTGCCGGACCAGGCGACCACCTCCCTCCACTGGCACGGCCTCAGCCTGCGCAACGACATGGACGGCGTACCGCCGGTCACCCAGGCGGCGGTCCGGGCCGGACGCAACTTCACCTACCGGTTCACCGCGGACACCCCCGGTACCTACTTCTTCCACCCGCACGTCGGTGTCCAGCTCGACAGGGGGCTGTACGCGCCGCTGATCGTGGAGGACCCGAGGGAACCGCTGTCCTACGACGAGGAGTGGGTCGTCGTCCTCGACGACTGGCTCGACGGTGTCACCGGCACCCCGGACGACGTCTTCGCCGAGCTCGGGCACGGCATGGGCGGGATGCACACGGGTGACGACTCAGGCCACGACATGGGTGGCATGGGTGGCATGGGCGACATGGGAAGCATGGACATGAGCGGCACGAGCGGCTCACCGTCCGCTTCGCCCTCCGGCCGAGGGACGGGCACCGGATTCATGCTGATGGGCGCCCGGAGCCGACTGCTCGGGGGCGACGCCGGTGACGTGCGGTACCCCTACCACCTGGTCAACGGCCGCGTTCCGGCCGACCCGGCCGTCTTCCGCACCAAGCCCGGCAAGCGCGTCCGGCTGCGCCTGATCAACGCCGGCGGGGACACCGCCTACCGCGTCGCCCTCGGCGGGCACAGGCTGACCGTCACCCACACCGACGGCTTCCCGGTCCGGCACCGGCAGGCCGACGCCCTGCTGATCGGCATGGGTGAACGCTACGACGTCCTCGTCACCCTGGGCGACGGGGTCTTTCCCCTGGTCGCGCTGGCGGAGGGCAAGAACGCCACCGGCATGGCCCTGATCCGCACCGGCACGGGCAGCGGGCCGAAGCCGGCCGTGCGCCCGGGGGAACTGGACGGCACGGTCATGGTCGCCTCCCGGCTGCGGGCGGCGGACGACGTCCGGCTGGACACGAAGAAGACCGACCGGGTCCACCGCATCGAGCTGACCGGCAGCATGATGGCGTACGACTGGGCCGTCAACGGCAGGCGCTTCGACATGAACGACCCGACGGCGCATCCGATCACCGTCGAACAGGGGCAGCGGGTCCGGCTCGACTTCGTCAACACGACCACCATGTGGCATCCCATGCACCTGCACGGCCACACCTACCAACTCGGCGGCGGCGGTCCGCGCAAGGACACCACGATCGTCCTGCCGAAGCAGACCGTGTCGGTGTTCTTCGACGCGGACAACCCGGGCCAGTGGATGCTGCACTGCCACAACGCCTACCACGGAGAGGCGGGCATGATGGCGCTGGTCGCCTACCAGGCCTGACCCCTGCACGACCGGCGGACATCGGTCCCCGCCCCGGCGAAAGGCCGGCTGCGGCCGCGGGGGCTCCCGGTGCCGGGAGCCCCCGCTGTCCGTCCGGCCGGTGGGTCAGTCCTTGATCTCGCAGATGGCGGCGCCGGAGGTGACGGAGGCGCCGATCTCGGCGGACAGGCCCTTGACGGTGCCGGCCTTGTGCGCGTTGAGGGGCTGTTCCATCTTCATGGCTTCGAGGACGACGATCAGGTCGCCTTCCTTGACCTCCTGGCCTTCCTCGACGGCGACCTTGACGATGGTGCCCTGCATGGGGGAGGCGAGGGTGTCGCCGGAGGCGACGGG
>NZ_JAYMHD010000071.1:0-617 GCF_035656535.1 Streptomyces sp. H51 | reverse complement strand
CACAGCCGTGCGGTGTTCGGTGAGCGTGCGGTGGTGATCGGCGCGGGTGGTGAGGAGCTGGCGCGGGGTCTGCGGGCGTTGGCGGAGGGTGTGCCGTCGCCGCATCTGGTGACCGGGGCGGCGGACGTGGAGGGCAGGACGGTGTTCGTCTTCCCCGGGCAGGGGCATCAGTGGGCGGGCATGGGTGCCCGGCTGATGGAGAGCGAGCCGGTCTTCGCCGCGGCGGTCGCGGACTGCGCGCGGGCGCTGTCGGCGTACGTGGACTGGGATCTGCTGGAGGTGCTGCGGCAGGCGGAGGGTGCGCCCGGTTTCGACCGGGTGGATGTGGTGCAGCCGGCTTCGTTTGCGGTGATGGTGGCTCTGGCGCGGTTGTGGGAGCACTACGGGGTGCGTCCGGATGCGGTGGTGGGCCATTCGCAGGGGGAGATCGCGGCGGCGCATGTCGCGGGTGCGCTGAGTCTGGACGATGCGGCGCGGGTGGTGGCGTTGCGGAGTCGGGCGATCGGTGCGCGGCTGGCGGGGCTGGGCGGGATGATGTCGCTGCCGGTGCCGTTGGAGCAGGCACGCGAGCGGATCGCCCCGTACGGGGGGCGGATCGAGATCGCCGCGGTGAACGG
>NZ_JAYMHD010000070.1:0-149982 GCF_035656535.1 Streptomyces sp. H51 | reverse complement strand
TCCCGGTCCGGGTCGGCGTAGACGGCCACGCTCGCGATACCGGCGTCCCGGCAGGCCCGGGCGACACGGACAGCGATCTCACCACGGTTGGCGATCAGCACCTTGCGCATGTCAGGACGCCTGCCGGTCCGGTCCCGGAGACTCCGGAACGATGTGGCTGAAGCGTCCGGCGTCCGTCTGCAGCGGCCCCAGCGAACCGTCGAAGAAGATCAACGGCTCCTGGCCGTGCTGGGGCAGGCTCAGATCGACCACCTCGCCGACGACGATGTCGTGGTCCCCGGCCGTGTGCACGTCGACCGTGGTGCAGGCGAGGTAGGCGAGCGCCTCGCTGAGGACGGGCAGCCCGTCGGCGGTGAAGTGGTGCGGGACCCCCTCGAAGGCGTCCGCC
The DNA here is from genome assembly GCF_035656535.1 of Streptomyces sp. H51. Lineage (NCBI taxonomy): Bacteria > Bacillati > Actinomycetota > Actinomycetes > Kitasatosporales > Streptomycetaceae > Streptomyces > Streptomyces sp. H51. The sequence goes on along the minus strand of NZ_JAYMHD010000070.1, from coordinate 149,594 downwards.
CGGCGCTCGGCGAAGGAGCGGGCCAGCGACTGCTGCCGCCCGGACAGGAAGTTCACGGTGAACCCGCCGCTCTCCTCCAGCGGGGCGCGCAGCCGTGACTTCCTGTGCAGGCAGAACAGCACGAGCGGGGGTTCCAGCGAGACGGACGTGAAGGAGTTGACGGTCGTGCCGTCCGCGTTCTCCTCCGGCCCGGTGGTGATGACGGTGACGCCGGTGGTGAACAGGCCGCACACGCGGCGCAGACTCAAGGGCTCGATGGGCTGGCGCTCATGGGCGCGGGTCAGCGACCGCGCTGCTGCGGACATGCGCATCCCTTCCATGGGTGTCGGATTGGTGCCGCGCGGGTCAGAGGAGCTTGCGGACCTTGGAGCCGGCCTTGAGGATCCCGAGGAGGAACTCGCGGCCGACGCTGTTCATCTCCGGCGGGGCCTGGACCGACGCCCAGTACAGGAAGCGGGCCATCATCGCCGTCGAGGGGTAGATGAAGCGCTTCTGCTCGTCCTTCCAGCCGAACACCGGGTTGACGACGGGCGAGTCCTTCAGCAGCCTGAAGACGATGTCGGCGGCCTCGTCGCCGCTCAGCGCGCCGGCCTCGTACTTCTCGCAGGTCTCCCCCGTGGCCTCGAGGAGCTGCTTGAACGAGTCGCTCTGCGGCCACCACAGGCCCGGGTAGGGGACCTGCTCCAGCTCGTCGAAGTGGGCCTCGCGGCCGTCACGGACGTGCTGGAGGCGGGCCCGGGTCAGCCGCATGGTGCCGGGGGTGATGAAGGAGCCCCACACCCGGAAGACGGCGTTCCACAGGCGGAAGTGCGAGAAGGAGATGAAGGAGCTGTTGACCAGTTCGTCGTTGTACTGCAGCAGCCCCTGCTCCAGGCGCTCGACGTACTCGAAGCGCTTCGCGGAGAAGTCGCCGTCCTTGAGGGCGGCCACCAGGCGGGAGGTCAGCGCGTCGACGACCTCCATGGTGTTGGACAGACCGCGGGAGAACAGCGGGTCGAGGAAGCCGGCCGCGTGCGACATCAGGCACCAGCGGTCGCCGATGGTCTGCTTCGAGGAGTACTGCAGCCGGTCGGTGGACACCCACTCACGCACCCGGGTGGCGCCGTCGAACTGGCGCTTGACTGCCGGGTACTTGTCGAGGAAGAGCTGGAACTCCTGCTCGGGGGTGAGGTCCTTCGGCTTGGGGTAGGTGCGCTCGTCGATGGTGAGGCCCACGCTGCACAGCGGGTTGCGGGACTTCTTGTGGTTGTCGAAGGGGATGATCCAGAACCAGCCGCGCTCGATGAGGTGGTGCATGGTGCCGGTGTGCCAGTCGGCCGGCGGGCGCAGGCCGGCGGGGTGGCCGCTGACGTCGTCGAACCGCTTGACGCCGACATAGTGGGTGAACATCGACCGGGAGTGGTGCTTGAAGCGGGCCGGCTTCTCCCGCAGGCCGAACTTGTCGGCGAGCGGCGAGCGGAAACCGGAGGCGTCCACCAGGTACTTCGCCCGGTACAGTTCGGGCTCGGCGCCGGGGGCGGCGCTCTTGCCCAGGACGGTCACACCGTCGTCGTCGAAATCGACCTCGGTGGCCCGCCAGTTCTGCCGGGGAGTGCAGCCGTACTTGACCGCGACGTGGAACATGAAGGCGTCGCTGTCCTGGCGGAACATGTGGCTGTTCTGGTGGAAGATCTTCGGCAGGGCCAGCTGGGTGGCCTGCCGCGGGTCGGGTTCCTGGCCGACCTCGTGTTTCATGAAACCGAAGTGGGCCTTGGTGCCGAAGGAAGGCGCGATGTCGCGGGTGGAGGCCTCGACGCTGGCCAGGCTCTTCAGTTCGGGAAGGTCGTGCCGCTCGGCGAGGATGTGGATCCACTCCACGAGCTGCGGGGTCATGGATTCACCGATGGCGAAACGCGGATGGGCGGCGGCGTCGACCAGCAGGACCTTCGCGCCGTGCCGGGCCAGGATCGCGCCGGTGACGGAGCCGGCCATGCCCGAGCCCAGGATGATGACGTCGAAGGTCATCTCCTCGGGAACGCTCGCCGGTTCCGGCATGCCTTCGGTCAGCTTCGCGACCATGAGCTGTCTCCTTCGTCGAGGGGGGCGGTGCACAGCAGGAATTCCGAGTCGGCCACGGCGGGAGAACCGCATGAAAAAAGGCCCCTCATATACCTTCGGGAAAGGATGTGGTCACGATCCGGAAGGAAAGCAATGAGGAGCCTGAAAAGGGCGTGGAAGTGCCGCTGGAATTAGCGTGACAGGATTTTCGGGGAAGTTCAACCCCTGGCCGGGGCCGGGGGTTCGGAAAATTCGGAGAAAGCGGTTCCGGAATGCGTCGGGGCCAGGAGTTTCAGCAGGAGAACACGCAGTTCGTCCTCGCCTCCCGGGCCGAGCATGCCCGCCACGTCGGCCGCCAGACCGGCGACGGCCCGCATCACGACGCCGAGTTTCTCCAGGCCCGGCCCGGTCACCTCCAGGGCGTAGCGGCGCCGGTCGCGCGGGTCACGGCCGCGGCGCACCAGGCCCTGCCGGACCAGCTCGTCCACCAGCTGGGAGACGGCAGGCCCGGTGATGGCGAGGAGCTCGGCGAGCTGCTGCTGGGAACAGGGCCCGTAGGCCTGCAGGGCGGACAGCGGGCCGTAGTGGCGCACCCGCAGGCCGGTGCCGGCCAGCTTCTCGTCGCCGTGCCGGCGCAGCCGGTGATGGGCCTGCGCCACCAGGTACTCGGTGCCCTGCACCAGAGGCTGCGCGGACTCGGGCAGCAGCCTGGCCAGCAGCTCGTCCAGGCGGGCCGTCTCCTCGGCGCTCAGCACGGCGGTCAGCCGCGCGTCCCGCTCGGCCACGGCGCGGCGCCGGTCCTCGGCGGCTCTGCGTCCCTTGTCGGTCAGGGAGAGCACGTACTGGCGCCGGTTCCCGGGATTGCGGGTGCGCTGCACCTCGCCGCAGGCCTCCAGCCGGTCGATGACCGACACCATGACGGTCCGGTTGATGCCCAGCCGCTCGGCCAGGTCGAGCTGGGACTCCCAGTCACGGCCGGTGAGCGCGTCGAGGACGAGGAAGTCCCGGGAGTCGCTGCCGTCCGCGGCCGCGGCCGCGGAGAACTGCGCGTACACCCGGCGCAGGAGGTAGCCGATGAAACCCGTGAGTGATTCCGGAAGTGCTCCGGGGACCTCGGCGAGTTCCTCGGTCCGGGACACGGGACCTCGACCCTCATCGCGTTCACGCCGCAAGACAGCACCTCCGAACCGAGTATACGAGGGGTGCACCCGCGCTCCGGCCGGATACACCGCCCCAGGAGAACAGGGACCGGCACACCCGGCCCGCAGACACCGGCCGCCACCGGACCGCCACCGGACCGGACGGCCGCCGCACGGCCGCCCGGTCCGGTGGCCGCACGGCGCCGCCTGCCCGGCAGACACCCGCCCCGCCCGCCCCGACAGGCCGGACGGGCCCGACGGACCCGAACCGGCGGAGCGGACGGACGGACCGGACCGGCCGGACAGACCCGACCAGCCGGACGTTGAACGCCGGGAACCGACGGAGCGGACAGACCGGCCGGACCGCCGGCCGGACAGACCCGACCAGCCGGACGTTGAACGCCGGGAACCGACGGAGCGGACAGACCGGCCGGACCGGCCGGACAGACCCGACCAGCCGGACGTTGAACGCCGGGAACCGACGGAGCGGACAGACCGGCCGGACCGGCCGGACAGACCCGACCAGCCGGACGTTGAACGCCGGATACCGACGGCGCAGACGGACCGGCCGGACCGGTCGTCCGTTGAACGCCGGGCGCCGGCGGCGCGAACGGACCGGCCGGACGGGCCGGACGTTGAACGCCGGGCGCCGGCGGCGCGAACGGACGGACCCGACCGGCCGGACAGACCCGACCAGCCGGACATTGAACGCCGGGCGCCGGCGGCGCAGACGGACAGGCCGTCCGTTGAACGCCGGGCGCCGGCGGCGCAGACGGACCGGCCGGACCGGCCGGACGTTGAACGCCGGGCGCCGGCGGCGCAGACGGACGGGCCGGGACCGCGGCGCGTCCGGCCCGGGCGTGGGCGCGGCGCTGCGGGGTCCGCGGCGCGTGCGGGCCGGTGTGGTGCACGGGCCGCGGGCGAGGACCCAGTCCCCGCCCGCCCCGCCGCCCGCGGTCGGCTCGCCGACGGCCGTTCCCGGCGGCGCTCCCGGTGACGGCCCGGGCCCGCCCGGCACGGCCGCCGGGAGGCGGCCGGGACGGGCCGCGCGGTGCGGAACAGGCCGCGGAACGGCCTGCGGGATGGCCTGCGGCACGGGCCGCGGGACGGTCTGCGGGCCGGACGCCGCCGGCCGGGCCGCGGCGGTGGCCGGATGCGGGCCGGCCGCGGCGCGCTGCGGCCGGCGGGACGCCGCGCGCCGGCCGGCCAGCCGGGACGGCGTCGCAAGCCCCGGCCGGGACCCGGCCGGCAGGCGGGCCGTCCCCGTGGACGACACCGCGGAGAACACCGCGGAGGACGCGGCGGGCCGCTTCACCGGTGCGCGGCCGGGCGCGGCGGGCCCACCGGGGCGGGGCCGCCGCGCCCGGCCGGCCCGCCGGCGCCGGTGAGACAGCGGCCGGCAGGACTGTCGCAGCGCAGCACCTCCCCCGGCCGTGCCGGGCCGTGCCCCCCGCCGTCCGGTGCAAGCACCCCGCCCGGGCCGGGACCGCAGTCCGGTGCAAGCACCCCGCCCGGCCCGGCATCCGCTGCAGGAACTGGGGGCGCGGGCCCCCGGCCGGGGCCGGGGCGGCGGCGGTCAGGCAGGCGGGGGCGGTGGCGTGGGGGGCCGCCGTGCGCGGGGCCGCCGTGCGGGGGGTCGCGGGGGTGACCGGGCAGGCCGGCCCGGGCAGAGCGGGGGAATGCCTGTGCGCCGCCCCGGACGCGGTCATCGCGTCCTGGACGGGCCGGTCGTTGTGCGGGGACTCGGCGGGACCCGGCATGACTCGATGCGCCTTCGCACTGGCGGGACGGGGGAGAAGACACCGGCGGCCCCGCGCCGGGGGACGAATAGCGGGGCCGCCGGATCTGGTCACAGCGCGACGGGGTCGGGCTCTCCGTCGCGCTGCGGGTGCGGAGCCGTCGCGGGGACGGTCGCCAGCACTGCGAGCAGGGCCAGCAGGTACATGCCGCCGCCCAGCAGGAACCCGTAGGAATACCCGGTGGTCAGCGCCTCGGGCAGGCTGCCCGGCAGGTGGTTCTCGGTGATGACCGTGGCGGCCGCGGCCAGCGTGCTCAGACCGATGGCGCCACCGATCTGCTGAGCGGTGTTGACCAGACCGGAAGCGGCACCGGTGGCCTGCGGTTCGACACCGCGGACACTGATGATCGTGACGGCCACGAAGACCATCCCCAGCCCCAGACCGACGACCAGCTGCGCGGGCAGCAGGACAGCCAGCGGGTTCTGGCCCGGCTCCACGAAACTGAACCACACCATGCCCGCGATACCGATGAGCAGACCGAGAACGATCACATTGCGGTCGGGCATCTTGGCGAGCAGCTGCGGACCCAGACCGCCGGCCGCGATACCCATGCCCAGCGCGAACGGCAGGTACGCCAGGCCCGTGACCATCGGCTCGTAGCCCTTGACCACCTGCATGTAGAGGGTGAGGAAATAGAAGGTGGCGAGCATGCCCGCTCCGACCAGGAACATCACCAGATTGGCGCCGACACGGCTCTTGTCGGCCAGCACACCCCGGGGAATCATCGGCGCGCTGCTGGAACGCTGGATGGCGACGAACGCGACCAGCAGCACCAGCGCGGCACCCAGACCGATCAGCGTGGCAGCATCGTCGAACCCCTTGTCACCGGCACGGTTGATGCCGTAGACCAGCGCCCCGAACCCGAAGGTCGCGGTGAAAGCACCCGGAACATCGACCTTGCCCCGCTCACGCTCGCCCTCGATCAGCACACTGGTACCGAACAAGACCGCCAGCGCGATCGGAATGTTCACGAACATCACCCAGCGCCAGCTCAGGTACTCGGTCAGCGCACCGCCCAGCAGCAGACCCACGACCGAGCCGAGACCGCCCATCGCCCCGTACACACCAAGAGCCTTGTTCCGCGCGGGACCCGCCGGGAACGTGGTCGCCAGCAGGGACAGAGCAGTCGGCGCGGCGATAGCGGCACCGGCCCCCTGGATCACCCGCGCCGCGATCAGCAGCTCCCCGCTCTGCGCCAGACCACCGAGCAGCGACGCAGCGGTGAAAAGAACCAGCCCGGTACGGAAGATCCGGCGGCGGCCGAAAAGGTCACCGGCACGCCCCCCGGCCAGCAGCAGACCACCGAAAGCAAGCGCATAGGCGGAGACGACCCAGCCGAGGCTGGACTCCGACATCCCCAGCGCACTCTGCATACTCGGCAGAGCAACAGCAACGATGGTGTTGTCCAGGACGAGCATGAGCTGCGCCGCGGCGATGACCAGCAGCGCAAGGCCGAGTCTGCCGTCCTGCGGCGGCGCCGCGGCCTTACGGCCGGCCTGGGTCGGATCTTGCAGCGACATGAACTCTCTCCGGTTGTCTCTGAATTGAAAGGGGGGATGTGAACACTGCCGTCAGGCGACACCACGGGAACAGCCGAACCAGCCTTGGCACCCCGGCAACAACCCGCAGCCGAACCGGCCACGACACCACGGGAACAACCCGCAGCCGAACCGGCCTTAGCACCCCGGGAACAGCCGGCCCAGCCGAACCGGTCGGACTCAGCCCGCGGAGCCGGTCCTGGCGCCCCCGGACTCAGCCGGCAGCCGGCCACGGCGCCCCGGGAACAACCCGCGGAGCCGAACCGGCAGCGCCCCGGGAACAGCCGGCGGCGGAGCCGGCCACGGCGCCCGGGGTTCAGCCGGCGGCGGAGCCGGTCCTGGCGCCCCAGATGTCCAGCGCCTCGTACGCGGCACGCCACTCGGTCTCATAAGCGGTGCGCAGCTGCTCGGGCAGCTTGCCGATGACGCGGGCGAGCTTGTCGGCGGGCAGGTCGTCCAGCAGCCAGGGCAGATAACGGCGGGAATCGTCACCGACACGGGTACGCTGCTCGGTGCTGAAGACCGCCCACTGCTCCTGGCTCATCGTCAGGTCCATGAGCTTCAGAGCGTCCCGCTCCTCATGGTCGAGATGACCGCCGACCCGGGCGTGCAGAGTCTCGGTGAGACCCCCCAGACGCTCCAGACCCGAGTCCCGGTCGGCCAGCGCCGCATCGATCTCCGCCAGCAGCGGATCGATCACCGCATGCTCGGCCTCCATCGCCTCCAGCAGAGCCAGCTCGTCGGGCCGGCCCGCCAGCGCCTCCTGCATCACCGGCCACACCGTGACGTCCTCCGAGGTGTGATGGATCGTCAGGAACTTCTTGAACAGCTCCCACCCCACCGCGGTCCCCAGGACACGGCGGGGATCCTCCTCGACCCGGGCCGTGATCCGCGCGATCCGCTCCAGCTCACGCCGCAGCGCGTCATGGATCGCGAACATCATCGTCATGTCGAGGTTCCTGAACTCCTGGCTCATCTCTCTCTCCCTGGCCGCCCCACCACTCCGTGTCGCACCCCGACACTATCGTCAATCCACTTATCCATCAAGCAGCCAACCAACAACAACCCAACCATCAACAGGTGAAGTATTGCCGGGAAGGCCTCCCAGGCCGCCGCCCCTGCCCTCGAAGCAGCAGGCCAAGCGGGATCTCACGGCTGCAGAGCGGGCTTCTCCTGGCCGGTCCCGGGCGAGCCGTCCACCACGAGGCCGTCGTCCGCCCCGGTACGCAGCCAGATCAGAGCCGGAGTGGTCATCGCCGTCGTCACCAAAGCCATCAGCACCAGAACAGTGAACAGCTCCGGACCGATCACCCCCAGACCCAACCCGATGTTCAGCACGACCAACTCCGTCAACCCCCGACAGTTCATCAGCACACCCAGCGACATGGAGTCACGCCAGTTGCGGCCCGAGAGCCGGGCCGCGAGCGAGCCGCCGCCCCACTTGCCCAGCACGGCCACCGCGAGCACGGCACCCGCCCAGAGCCACTGCGTGGCACTCCCGGCCAGCAGCGAGACATCGGTCTTCAACCCCGTGGCGACGAAGAACAGCGGCAGCAGCACCGGCACCGTGAACGCGTGCAGCCGGGCCGCGGTGGCCTCGATCCTGCGGCTGCCGCGCGGGCTGACCGCACCGAACATGAACGCGCCGAACAGCGCGTGCACCCCGATCCGGTCGGTGGCGTACGCGGCCACGCACAGCCCGCTGAACAGCACGACGAGCATGACGCTGTCGGGGTATCGCCGTTCGGCGCGCACGGCCCACCGGGCCAGCAGCGGGCGCACCACGAGGAACATGACGAGCGCAAAGGCCACGGCGTACAGGGCCGTGGTGACGGCTTCCCACGGCGAGTTGCTCTTCGTCACCGCCACGACGGCCGCCAGCAGGCACCACGCGCTCACATCGTCCACGGCCGCGCTCGCCATGGCGAGCGTGCCCACCCTGGTGCGGTACAGGCCGCGGTCGGTGAGGATGCGGGCCAGGACCGGGAAGGCGGTGATGCTCATGGAAACGGCGATGAAGAGCACGAACGGCAGCTTGTCGACTCCCGCGGGGGCGAAATCGCCGTACATGGCGATCGCCAGCAGGGTCCCCAGCAGCAGCGGCACGGCAATGCCGGCCTGGGAGACGGCCAGCGCGGTCCTGCTGTGTCCGCGCAGCGATCCCAGATCCAGCTCGAGACCGACGAGGTACATGAAGACGAGCAGTCCGATGTTGCCGAGCACGCCGATGTAGGGCAGGGCGGACTGCGGGAAGAGGCCGGCCTCCGCCTGGGGCCACAGCCAGCCCAGCAGCGAGGGGCCCAGCAGGATGCCGACGGCGATCTCACCGACGACCGGCGGCTGGCCGAGCCGCTTGACGAACTGGGCGCCGGCCTGGCAGGCGAGGATGACCACCGGGATGGCGATCAGGAGGTCGGGAAGCGGATCCGGGACAGCTGCCATCGCAGTCTCCTGGGTGGGGGAAGGGACGGGGTGCGCGCGGGTGCGTGCGACGTCCGGTGTCAGGGGCGGGCAATGCCGGCCTCAGGAGCCATAAGGACGGACCGCCTTGGCCTCACGCAGCGCCTCGGCCCACCACAGCAACTGGTCGAGCATGAGCTTGGCGGCGGCCTCGGCACCCTCGGGATCGGCGGGGAAACGGCCCTCGCCGTCGTACTGGTCGAGAACGCGGGGGAAGGTGACGATGTCCTTCATCCCGACGCAGTGGAACTCGGCGAAGATCTGCCGCAGGTGCTCGATCGCCCGTACCCCGCCGGCCGTGCCGAGCCCGTACCCGACGAAGCCGACCGGCTTGGCCTCCCACTCGGACTGGAAGCTGTCGATGAGGGTCTTCAGCGGGCCCGGTACGCTGCGGTTGTACTCGGGTACGACGACCACGTAGGCGTCGGCCCCGGCCAGCCGCGGGCGCAGGGCCGCGGCACCGGCGTCGTCCTCGGCGAGGGAGGCGGGCAGCAGGTGCTCGGCAACGTCGACGACGTCCAGGACGATGTCGTCGCGCCGTGCGGCGACCTGGGCGAACCAGCCGGCGACATCGGGGGCGAGCCGTCCGGCGCGGGCGGAGCCGACCAGGAGGACGACCCTGACCGGCCGGGTCATCCGGCCCGGCGCGCTCATCGCCGGGCCGCCGATGCCGGGGAGGCCACCGGTGTGAGCGCGATGAACTCGGTGGCGTCGACCCGGGAGAGGATCCGGCGGGTCAGGGCGGGCATCTTCGTCGTGCCGTCGTCGGTGAAGACGACGGGATTGGCCACCCGGATGCGGCGCCCGCGGGTGGTGATCTCGCAGCCGCCCGCCGCCAGCACGTTCTTCACCCAGTCGGAGCCGGGTCCGTAGGGCAGCGTGATGATGATGTCCCCACCACGGCGGAACAGTTTCACCGGGGTGGCGAACTCACGCCCCGACTTGCGTCCGCGGTGGTGGACCTTCCCGAACCCGGGCAGCCGGCTGAACAGCGGCCCCACGAGACGGTTGGCGAACCGCCGGTTGAAACGGGCTACTTTCCTGTCGATCGGCATGTCTTCCTCCCTTGCACGTCGATCTCTTGCACGTCGGTCCCTTGCACGTCGATCTCTTGCACGTCGGTCCCTTGCACACCGGTCCCCCGGCCGCGTCGGCAGCGTCGCCGGACGGTCCGTGGCCGCCCGGCCTCCGCCGCGGGCCGCGAGGGCCGGCAGCGGAGGCCGGGCAGACGCTCCCGCTTCCGGCGGCACCAGCACGGCCGGAAGCGGGACGGGGTTCAGGCGGAGGGCTTGCCCGCGCCGGGGCCGCCCGCCGGGGTGAGCGCGCCGACCGGCTTGCCGCCGGACTGGAGGAAGCGCTGCAGCGAGAAGTTGTCGACGATGCCCCACCGCTCGGCGATCTTGTCGCCCTCGAAGCGGAACCAGATGATCGCCTGGTGCTGCACCTGCAGCCCGGTCGGCTGGATGCCGATGAACGGGCCGGTGTGCTTGCCGTGCATCACCCAGCGGATCGCGGCCTTGTCGCCCTGCGAGATGAAGTCGAGGATCTCGTACTTGATGTCGCTGAACGCGGACTGCTGGATCCTGATGGTGTGCTTGAACGCCTCGGGCCCGCGCATCGAGTCGTCGTGGCTGCCGTGGTTGCGGAAGTCCGCGGTGAGGTAGCGGTCGGCGGCGGAGAGGTCGCCGAGGTCCAGGCCCTCGTGGAAGACCTTCTCGACCAGTTCCTTCTGCTGCTCGGGGGTGAGTGTGGTGGGCATGCTTGCGTTCTCCTCTGCTGGGGTTTGCTATGCGGGGGACGGGGCTGCGTTGCCGCGGGTGTCGAGCGTCTGTGTGTCGACCCGGGTCACGTCCTTGGGCACGGTTCCGGTGGTCCACACGATGCGCAGCCCCAGCCGGTCGAAGCGCCAGCCGTCCGGCGTGCGCCGCGCGGTGCCGGTGAAACGTCCGCCGAGCTGGAAGTACTCGGTGGCTTCGGGGGGCAGGGGCGAGCCGTAGTGCACATGGGAGGCGATCAGACTCCAGCTGACCGCGGCCCGATCGCCGTCGAGCTCGACCGAGCCGCCGGAGCCGTGGTGATGCGTACGGCCCCAGCGCGCCATGATCTCGCCGATGAAACCGGTGACACCGGTGATGCCCTGGTGGCTGCCCACCGGAAACGTCATCTCGATGTCCTCGGTGAACAGGGACCTGGCCCAGCTCTCGTCGAAGACGCCCTCGTCCAGGCTCGCCAGGTAACGCTCGATGAGGTGCTGCAGCGCCGCGAGGTCGGCCAGGCGGGCGACCTCGGCGGCCAGGGCGGCCGGATCTGCGGCCTGCTCCCGGGTCATGACACCCGGTGCGCTTCGGTCTGGGCGTCCGTCGCGTAGATCACGGCGTCATCGGGACCGTGCACGACGGCCTTGCCCTCACCGGCGAACGTCTCGCCGTCACGCCGTGCGGTGATGTCGATCTGGATGTACGCGGCACGGTGGCCGTTCGGGCTGATCTGCGTGAAGTCGACGTTGAAGTCCTCGCGCAGGGAAAACTCCATGGTGTCGTCACCGGTGACGCTCCACGAGCCGTAACCCGCGCTCTTCGACGTCGTGACGGACAGCGAACCGTCCGGCTCGAAAGTGACCGTGTAATCGTCCACCTCACCGTCGTGCGTGACCGTACCCGTCCATCGACCGACGGGCGTCCAGGTAGAAACAGGCATCGACGACACTTCCTCAGGTCGGGGAAACAGAAAATCCGTATTCCGATCGGCGTGCCGATCGGAATACGGATGTCAGGAGAGTCCGGCGGGTTCGTGGAAAACCCGGCAGATGCGCCGCCTACAGGAATCACCGGCCCGAAGGGCGGGTGCGTCAGGGCATGAGGGCGCCGGAAAAGTGTGACACCTGCCCCACGCGCCGTCAACTCCTCAGTAATTCAGGCTGTCTTCGGGCTGTCTGCAACGAAGCAGCCCCCGTGGCCGGTGGCCACGGGGGCTGCTTCGTTACGGATCCCCGCACGGATCCGTGTCCTCTTCACCGGTGGGCGGGGAGGCCCGCCTCCCCGCCCACCGGGCCGTCATGCCGCCTCGCCCCGGCGGGCCAGTGCGAGCAGTTCGTCCAGGTCGTACTCGGCCCGCTGGGGGCCGCCGAGGCGGGTGATCTTGCCGCGGCTCGCCCACTTGCGGATGGTGGCCTGGGAGACCCCCATCGCCAGGGCTGCCAGCTCTGTCGGCACCGTCCGCCGCTTCGCCGGCCCCGCGGCCGGACCCTTCGACCAGGTCATGCTGCACTGCCTTTCTTGGTACGGCCCGCTCGGTCACGACGGCGTGGTCGCGCGAGCTGGGCAGGATGGGTTGTCGTACATTCCGCGGTCCACGGCCCGGAAGGCCGGTCCCGCCGCTCCCTGCCGGACCGCACACAGGCAAGGGAGCGGAACATCGGAGCTGAGCATCACTCACCAGGCGCGGGACGGGCGCAAGAAGCAGTCCCGAAGGCCGTCCGGCGAGGGAAGCGTCACCGCGTCTGCCGGCGCGGGCCTCGGCATCGCCGAGGGCGGACCGGCTCATGGCACCGGACGGCCGCGGTGGCCGGGCGCCGGCCGGCAGCGCCCTGCCCGGGCACGGGCGGCGGGACGCATCGGACACCCCTGCCCGGCGCACCGACATCACCCGCCGGCGCGCCGACGGTGAAGCCGGGCCCCCGCACGAAGCCGGCGGTGTGCCTTCAGGTGGTCGGGCACCCCTGCTTCCGGCCGGTGCGCCGCGGGGGCGTGACGGGCACCGGGACTCGGCCCGGCGGTACCTGCCAGGAACTAGGCGGCCTCCCGCATGCGGCTCGCCACCAACAGCCACTGCCGGGGCGGCAGGACGTGTCCGGCCCCGCAGGAGACATGGCTGGGCACCCGGTCGCCGGGCGCCGGCATTACGCCGTACAGCACCTCCGCACACCCCGGCTGCGTGCACCGGCCGAGTGGGAGCCTGCGTGTCTGCCCCGGCCCGAACTGCCCGCTGAAGGCGGTGCGCAGCTCGGTGAGCTCATCGTCGAAGTGCACACCCGCTGGATGCTCGGCGAGCCACGGCAGTTGCTGCCCCAGAAACCTCACCAGAGCGTCGACATCCGTACCCTCCGGGCGGCACCCGGCGCCACCGCGCTCTTCCACGACGAGCCGTGCCCATTGGGCCAGTACCTCGGCCGCCTGGGTCCGCAGCGCCACGACCCGTTCGTCGAGCACGATTCCGCCCGTGCTCCGGCTTCCGCTCACCCTCTCGCGCAGCACCGGCGGCGCGGGAGCCAGTGCCTGGCCGCTCTCCTCGTACAGATCGAGCAGGGTGCGCAGTTCGCGGCCCATCCGGTCCACGCACTCGGCGCAGATCCGGCCACAGCGCAGCGTGCAGTCCCTACTCGCGTGAACCTCGGTAGGCGGCTGTCGCTGATCCATTTCAATCCCCCGAATCCCTGGCGTTCCTGCGACTCACTCCAGTCTCGCGGTGGGTCGCGGTCCGGTTCAACGGACGCCGGTTCAGGGTTCCCACAATCATCCGCAGCCGTGTCAGCGGACTGTCAAGTCCGTGTCAACTGGGGGCCGGGGAAGGCGCCTCCGGCGGCCCGGCGGCCCGGGCTCGCCGAAGGGTGCCGTGGCCGGTCAGGACCGGCCGGACCCGGTGCCGTGCGCGACGGCCCGCCGCCCGGCCGGGGACGGCGTCCCCGCGTCCTTCCGGCGAGCACACGAGGAGGTGAGCGTCGATGGGCGGGCCGCGTCCGCGGCGGGTCCACGGCGGGTCTGCGGCTGCGGCTGCGGCTGCGGCTGCGGCTGCGGCTGCGAGAAGGCTTCGCCGGGGAGCCGGGCGTGGTCGCACGACGGGGTGGCCGGCGTGCGGAGCAAGTCGGTCCGTCTTGCCGCGCGGATGCCGGAGCGGGCCGCGAGATGCACTCACGGGGCTCTTCGCCGAGCGCGGTGCCTGGCAGCCGCCGGGAAACTCAACACAGCCGCCTTAACAAACAGACATGTCTGATTGTAAATGGCCCAAAAGCGAGCCCCCTCTTCTTTCCACCCGAAAATTTTCGGACAAATAATCAGAAAATGCGGGTGTTCAGGTTCTGTAAAGACCGAGAGGAGGAAGTTGGCACAGGGGCGCTGATGTGAAACAGGCAAGATTGTATGCTTCTTGCGGGACACGAGCGGAAGAGAAGGCAGGTGCGAGCTGGTGCAGGCACGATCCGAGCAGACGCGTCAGGCCCTCGTCCGTGCCACCGCCGAGCTGATCGCGGACGGCCGGCCCTCCGACGCGGGGCTGGTGAACATCTGCCGCCGGGCGGGGGTGAGCCGGGGAGCGCTGTACCACCACTTCTCCTCCACCGCGGCACTGGCGGCCGCCGTGTACGAACAGGCCCGCCACCGGCTGGAGACACTGACCGAGGAGGCATTCGCGGGCCCGCTGCAGAACGCGCCGGAGCGTTTCACGCTCGCGCTCGGCGAGGCGATGCGCACCGAGAAGGTCGTACGGGCCGGCATGCAACTGGCCGCCGACGGCTCGGCGGACCCGCCGCGGCTGCGCGACGAGGTGCTGGCAGTGGTCCGCGAACGGATGGTGGCGACGCAGGCCGAGGACCGGGCGGAGGACCTCGCCGACCTGACCGTCGTACTGGTCGCGGGCATCGAGACGCTGGGCCGCACGGACCCCGCCTGGTGGACCGGCAAGGCCTCCCACCGCCTGTGGGAACTGCTCCGCCCGCTGTTCGACCGCAACGACCCGGGCCAGTGCCCGGTCGGCACGGCGCCTCCGGCCCCGAAGACGTGAACGGGGGCGGCGAGCGCCGGGCCACGGCCGGGCGGACCACGGGAGGCGGGGAGCGCCGCACACCTCGCGGTGCGCTGCCGCCGTCAGTTCACCGGGAGCATCGTGCGCAGGCGGCCGATCAGGCCCGGGGTGGCGACACCCGGCAGGAGGAACTTCCAGAACACGCCTATCCGTTCGGGCAGATCCTCGCGGTTGGTGAAGGCATGGGACATGATCTGCAGGCCGGTGAAGGAGCCGACGACGGTGGACGTGACCTCGTGCACGTCCACCCCGGGCAGCACCTCGCCCTGCTTCTCCGCCTCCTGCAGCAGAGCGAGGACAGCGGCCATGGACTGCTCGTAGGTGGTCTGCGGCGGGCAGCTGAAGGACGTCTGCTCCGTGGTCAGGCGCACGCTGGCGCGCAGCACCGGGTCATGCTGGAGGCGCTGGGCGAATTCGAGCGTCAGATCGATCACCGACTGCAGCTTCACCGGCCGCTCCGGCGGCTGCAGTGCTTCGGCATGCGCCTGCACCAGGGCCACGGCGATGGCTTCCTTCGACGGAAAGTGGTGATAGAGGGAGCCGCGGGTGAGTCCGGTGCGGGCCAGGATCTCGTTGGTGCTGGCGGCGTCGTAACCGCGCTCGTCGAAGACTCGGGCAGCGGCTTGCAGGATCGACTCTCGCGATCGCTTTCCGCGTTCCTGTTGGGCCATGCCTGGATCCTTACGCTAGCCCGCAATTTTTAACAGACCGTTTAGTATTGTACTGTAACGCAGAGATCATCAGCAGGGCTGACAACAGCGGGGGCGGGTTTGCGTCGGGGCGGCGGACAGGGGGCGTGAGCCGGGCTCGACGGACGGCCCTACGGACGCCCGAGCCGGAAGCCGACCCCGCGAACGGTGATGATCCAGTCCTTGGAGCCGAGTTTGCTGCGCAGGGTGCCCACGTGCGTGTCGACCGTGCGGCCGCGCGGCGACCATGCGTCGTCCCACACCTGGGCCATGATCTGGCGCCGCGGGATCACGGCGCCGGGCTGCGACGCCAGCAGGTACAGCAGGTCGAATTCCTTGCGCGTCAGATTCAGCGGCTCCCCGTGGAGGGTCGCCACCCGGGCCCCCGTGTCGATGCACAGCGGTCCATGGGTGATGACCCCGGCGACCGCCGGGTGCGCCGGCTGCGAGCGCACCCGCCGCATCACCGCCTCGATACGGGCCAGTAACTCCCGGAAACCGTACGGCTTGACCAGATAATCGTCCGCACCCGCCTGCAGGCCGAGCACGCAGTCGAGTTCCGAGCCGCGCGCGGTCACCGCGATGACCGGCGTGTCGCTGACCGCCCGGATACCCCGGCACACCTCCAGGCCGTCCAGGTCGGGCAGGTCCAGGTCGAGCAGGATCAGGTCGGCGTCGCGGTGCCCGCGAAGCGCCTGGGCGCCGGTGGTCACACCGCTTGCCGCAAAGCCCTGCCGCGCCAATCCCTGCAGTAGCACGCCGGCGGCCCGCTGGTCGTTCTCGACGACCAGGACGTTCAGGGCGCCCGACGAAACCGGGCCGGAAGGGCTGACCGCGTGCCGGGACGGTTTGACAGGGCCGTGCGGGCGGTGGCGCCGCGGCGACGGATTACGGAGATCCGTGTACTGCCAGTTCATCTGCTCCCCCTGGCACAACCACGTCATCACGGACTGGGGCTCACGGCGAGACCATACCAAACAGACTTGTCTGATTGTCAACGCTGCACGGTGCCCGCGGGCGCCGCCGACAGCCCCCTCTCTGACCTGCGGTGCCGCCATCCGTAACGGCCCGGGACGCCCGCCCGCCCACTAAAGGAAGCCTAAATTGTCGAACAAGAAACAACCCGCGCGCGCACCGGAATCATACGACCCTGCACGCTTCAAAGCAGACAAACCAGAACGAGTCACAGCGTCCCGCCGACAGGCCGGAACATACGTGGTCCGGGCAACCGGATCGTGCTCTTGCCTCACCCGACCGACATGTCTGTATCTTGTCGCAGAACGTCGGTCACGGGGGAAGGACAGCCGACGTACGGTCTGTTTTGCCCCCTGCCCTGAATCTGACAGGAGCGCTGCACATGCCGTACCTCACCGACAAGGCGCCGGCCCCGAAGACGCTGCGCCCCGGACTGACCACCACGGTGCCGCGCGAGTACGTCCACCGCACGGCAGTCTCAGAGGTCCTCCTCACCGGTTGGGAACATGCCCCCGTCGGCCCCGACGAGCACCACGGCTTCCTCGTCAGGGCCCAATGGCCCCGCTGCCACGCCCTGTTCGCGCCCGGCCGCGGATACCAGGACCCGATGCTGCTGATCGAGTCAGTCCGCCAGGCCGGATCCCTGCTCGCCCACGCCGAGTTCGACGTCCCCTTCGGCCACCAGTTCCTGATGTCGGACATCTCCGTCGACCTCGAACCTGAACTGCTCGCCGCGGACCCGGTCCCCACCGACATCCAGATGCACACAGCCTGCCGGGACGTCGTCCGCCGCGGCGGCCTGCTGCGCGAGATGCGCTACGACACCACCGTCCTGCGGGAGAACGGCGCCCGGGCCACCGCCACCGCCGCGTTCCGCTGCATGAGCCCGGACGTCTACCAGCGCCTGCGCGGCCGACGCCCCACCACCACCGACCGGACCCCGCCACCGGCCGTCGACCCCGCCACCGTAGGCCACAACAGCACCCAGCACGTGGTCCTCGGCCCAAGGTCCCCAGAACACCCTCACACATGGGAACTACGCGTCGACACCACCCACCCCACCTACTTCGATCACCCCGTCGACCACATACCCGGCATGCTCCTCCTGGAAGCCGCCCGACAGGCCGCCCACGCCTCCGCCGGTCTCCCCCGCGCCGTACTCATCGGTCTCAAGAGCACCTTCACACGCTACGCCGAACTCGACGCACCCTGCTGGATCACAGCGCATTGCCGACCCCACAGCACCAGCCACGACGACCTGCTGATACACGTACACGGCACCCAACGGCACAAGACCGTCTTCACCGCCGACCTCACCGTGCGACCCCCCGCCCATTGACCCGGGTCTGCTGCGTCATCGCGTGGCAGTGGGGTCTGTACGGCCGGAGCTGCGGGTGGGGTGATGACGGTCCCGTATTCGACGGGGTCGATCGGGCCCGGCTTCTCCGGCACCCGCATCGGCACCGGCACCGGTACCGGTGGTAGGTGTGCTCGTTCCGAGGTCGCGATCGCATCCGCAGCTCTGGCGGGTGGTTTCGTCGCCGCGGAACCTCGAGTCGGCGCCGCGGTGCTGGGCCTGGGAAGGGTCGCCCGCGCCGGCCCGGACCACCGCGCGGGTGACCGTACCGGTGCGGTTCTTCGCCCGGCGTCCGGACTGATACGTCTGCAGCCCCGCCTCCAACCGGGTGGTGCTGCGCTCCAGGCGCGACGCCGAGACTCCAGCGGCGTTGGCGGAGACTGCGGCCGGGACCGCGCGACCACCGTCGGTGCGGCACGCATAACCTGCGCGGATGCAGCCAATGCAGCGGATTCAGCGGGCCGCCGGCGCGGTCGTCGGCTCAGCCGTGGGTGACGCGCTGGGCGGCCCCTTCGAGTTCGGTCCTCGGGGCGCCTTCTCCGCGCGGTTTCCCGTACCTGGTGCCGGTGGCGAGATGTGCGGAGGTGGTGGCTGGGACCCCGGCGAGGCCACTGACGACACCCAGATGGCCGTCCTGGTCGCGGAGTCATTGCTGGAGCGGGGCGGACTGGACCTGCCGGACATCTTCGCCCGCTTCCAGCGTTGGGCGGCAGCGGAACCGAAGGACATCGGCCTGCAGACCGAAGACGTCCTGACCAACGGCTTGCCCTGGGACCTCGCCGCCGCGATCCATTTCCAGGTCAACCGGCGAGCAGCGGGAAACGGTTCCTTGATGCGGGCATCGGCCTCCGCGGTCCACTTCGCGGCCGCCGGCCAGGAAGCCACCATGGACGCGGCCCGCCGCATCGCCGCCCTCACCCACGGGGACCGCGCCGCCTGGGAAGGAACCGCGATCTTCCACGAACTCATCCGCGTCATCATCGAGGACACCGACCCCCTCACCGCGCTCCCGGACATCCTCGCTCTCGTCCACCCGGACCACCGCGGCCGCTACGCCACAGTCCTCGCGCCCGACTGGCACCTAGATCGGGCGACCGAATTCAACGGTGCCGTCTGGCCCTGCCTGGGCTCCGCGGTCTGGGCCCTGCGCACCACCAGCGGCTTCGAAGACGCGATACGTGCGGCGATCGACCTCGGCGGCGACACGGACACCGTCGCCGCGGTGACCGGAGGCCTGGCGGGCGCGTACTACGGGCTGGACGCGATCCCCGCTCACTGGACCCAGCCGCTCCATGTTCCCCTTCCGGGATTCGACGGACGGGTGCTGCGCCTGGCAGATCTGCTCCACCTCGCACACCGGCTCGGAGGCTGACCCGGGTCTCATCCGCCGGCCGGCCGGCTGACGGATGAGCAGGGGCGCGGTGAAGTCCCGCCAGAACGCGAAGACTTGTTCGCAAAGGAACCTTTGCGAACAAGTCTTTGCGGTCTAGTGTGCACGGTATGACTGACCCGAACGGGGGGCCGGACGGCCCGCAGACCGAAGCCGACTCGGTGGTTCTCGATGCCAAGGGGCTGCGTGCCCTCGCGCATCCGGTGCGTGTGCAGTTGGTGGGGCTGCTGCGGAAGTACGGCCCGTCGACCGCCACCCGCCTCGCGGAACGGCTGGGTGTGAACTCAGGAACGGCCAGTTACCACCTCCGGCAGCTCGACGCGGCCGGTTTCGTAGAGGAGGACACCGAACGCGGCAACGCGCGCGAGCGCTGGTGGCGTTCCGTGCACCGGACCACCTGGTTCAACGATGCGGAGCTGGCCGAGCGGGAACCCGAGGCCGCACTGGCCTACCAGCAGTCCATCGCCGCCATCCACACCCTGCGCACGCAGCAGACCCTGAACGGGCTTCAAACGATGCCCCGCGCGTGGCGAGACACCTTCGACATGAGCGACTGGTCCCTGCGGCTCACGCCCGAGGAAGCCGCCGCCCTGTACCGGGAGTTGACGGAAGTCATCGCGCGCTACCGGCGAGACGCACCGGAGACGGCGGCAAGTGCCCCCGAGGGAGCGGAACGGGTCGTCGTGATCACGCAGATCCTGCCCGAGGTCGAGGCGCCTGCCGCGTCGCCGCTCTCTCCCGGCCCTCAGGAGGCGGAAGGAAGCCCGACGTCATGACCGGCGATGCCCCCGATGCCCCGGAGCCCGGCGGTATACCCGGCAAGAGGTCCTTACGCCCGCTGGGCGGAGTGCTGGCGGCCATGGCCGTGTCGCTGACCGGCACTCGGATCTCCGTCGTGGCACTGCCCTGGTTCGTCCTCGTCACAACCGGCAGCGCCACCCGGACCGGACTGGTCGCCTTCTGCGAGATGACTCCCTACGTGGTGGTGAAGGCGTTCACCGGCCCGCTGGTGGACCGGACCGGCCCGCGGGCCGTCTCCTGGAGCACTGATCTGGCCAGTGCTGTCGCGGCCGCCGCGGTTCCCCTGTTCCACGCCCTGGACCTGCTGTCCTTTCCCCTTCTGCTGGTTCTGGTCGCGCTGATCGGCGCGGCCCGGGGGCCCGGCGACCTGGCCAAGGAGGTGATGGTCCCGGAGGCGGCCGAGCGCGGCCGGGTGCCACTGGAGCGGGCCACCGGTCTGGCCGGCGTGACCGAGCGGCTCGCCTCCACCGTGGGCCTGGCGGCCGGCGGATCCCTGGTGGCGTTGCTGGGCCCCCTGACCGGGCTCGTCGTCAACGCGGGCTGCTTCGCCCTCGGATCGCTGATCATCAAGCTCGCCCTGCCTCGCGGCATGGGGCACACGGCCGGGGAAGCCCCCTCGCCTGCCGGGGGTTCGGAGCCGGGTTACTGGCGGCGGTTCGGCGAGGGCTTCACCTTCCTGCGCGGCGAACCGCTGCTGCTCACCGTCATCGTCATGGTCGGCATCACCAACCTGCTGGACGCGGCGATCGCCTCGGTGCTCGTACCCGTCTGGGCAAGGGAGTCCGGCAACGGCCCGGCCTCGATCGGTCTGATGGGCAGCGTCATGGGGGCCGCGGCGGTCGGCGGGAGCCTGGTCGCCGCGGTGGTCGCGCACCGGCTGCGGCGGCGGATGGTGCTTCTCACCGGGTTTCTGCTGGCCGGGGCGCCGAGGTTCCTGATCCTCGCCGTCGGTGCCCCGGTGGGGGTGGTACTGGCCGTGTTCGTGGTCAGTGGGTTCGGTGCCGGCTTCGTCAACCCGGTGCTGGGAGCCGTCCTCGTCGAGCGGGTGCCGCGCCGGATGCTGGGCCGGGTGAACGCCCTCGGTGACTCGCTGGCCTGGGCGGGCATCCCTCTCGGCGGGCTGGTCGCGGGAGCGGCGGTGACTGCCTTCGGACTCGCGCCGGTGCTGCTCGCCTGCGGCACCGCCTACTTCCTCACCACGAACCTGGCCGGACTGCGGCGCGAATGGCGGGAGATCGACCGTACGCGTGGGCGGGGCGTCCTGAAGCCGCGCTGCGAGGAAGACGCCCCGAGGGACAGCGCTCATGCGGTGCCATGACCCTCCCGGTGGGACGGTGTACGGCATCGGTCTTCGCCTGCGCCCCGGTGAACCTCGCGACGCCGCCGAGATGTTCGCCGCCCGGAGGCATCCTTGATCGAACCGGACCTTGCGGTGAAGCCCCGCATGCGGGAGCCGGCGTCGGCACTCGGGCTCAGTGCGGCCTTGTTTCCCCTGGTCCTGGCACAGGGGCGATTCCCTGCCGGGCATGATGCGGTCGAGGGTCTCGTGCAGGGCGTCGGCGGCGCCGATGACGGTCTCGTGCAGGACGCCGGCGGCGCCGATGACGGTCTCGATGCCGCCGGGCAGCGGATCACGCTCCCGGTACCGGTCGCGCAGTCGCGTCTCACTGACGTCATCCGCGATCGGCTTCGTGGCGTGCCGGGCGAGGGTTTCACCGAACGGCACGTCCGGGTGGTAGCAGTGGGTCGGGCCGCGGTGGTCGGTGCGCAGCGCCGCGAGCATGTCGCCGTAGCGGTCGGCGTAGCGGTCGGCGTGGAGGATGCCTTCGACCACGACGTGGAATCCGGCGTCCAGGGCGTAGCGGGCGGTCAGGTCGATCAGGCCGGTGTTCGCCGCTCCCGGCCGGTCGTGCTCGCGCAGCACGGTGCGGCGAAGGTTGTCCTGGCCGACCAGGGCCAGGCCGCGGCCGAACCGTTCACGCAGGACGGCCGCGACGGACGACTTCCCCGAGGCGCTGTTGCCGCGCAGGACGGCCAGCCGGGTTTCCTCGGTACCCACCATCACGGCCCTCACGCCACCGACGGCCGGGGGCGCCGGGTGCCGCCCGGCCGTCCAGGAGTTGCAGGACGATCGCCGCCGTCGCCCGGCAGCTGCCTGAGCGTGCAGCGGTCCCGAATCCAGCTGGGTGGCTTCGTCCGCGACAGCGCCGCCGCGAGGAGCGGAACAGGTCCGTGGGCAGGACAACCTCATCGAGGGCCGCTTCCAGAGCACCGACTCGCCGCTCGGACAACAGCGTCAGGAAGCGATCTCGGGGTGAGCGGCGGGCGGCCGTGATGCCTTCGTGCCGGTGCTCCGGGCCGCCGCACGGGCCGCGGCGTCCGGGAGGGCGAAGGCGAAGACCGCGGTCGCCGCCGCGAGAGCGGCCAGGACGAGGTAGGTGTACTGGTAGGCGGAGACCGGCGGGTCGGCGGCCGCCGACGCGGGGGTGCCCAGGACGATGGTGGTGGTGACCGCGACCGGCGCCAGGGCCCCGCCGGTCTGGCGTACCACGGTGTTGAGCGTGGACGCCTGAGCCAGGTCGTGGCGGTCGATGTTGGCGAGCGAGGCCACCGTGGTCGGCATGAAGACCCCGCCCATGGCGATGCCGAGCAGGAACATGTAGAAGCGGAAGGTCCACAGGCCGGTGTCCTGGTCGCAGGTCGCGAACAGTACGAGGACCGCGGCGACACCGGCCAGGCCGCACCCGACGATGATCCGCGGCCCGACACGGGCGTAGAGGACTCCGGCGACCTGGACGGTCAGCAGGACGCCGAAGGCCTCGGTGAAGGTGCCGGTGCCGGACTCGAGGGCGGTGCGGCCCTGCGCCTGCTGGAGGAAGAGCGGGCCGAGGTACATGGCGCCGAGGATCGGTATCAGGCCGACCAGGTTGATCAGGTTGGTGTCACGGAAGAGGCGGTCGGCGAAGAGACGGAGCTTCAGCAGCGGTTCGGCGGCGCGCAGTTGGTGGACGGCGGTGGCGGCCAGCAGGACCGCGCCGAGGGCGAGGGAGACGAGGACGGCGGCGGATGACCAGCCGCGGTTGGGGCCTTCGGTTGTCCCGAACATCGCGGCGCCGAGGCCGGCGGCGCTCAGCAGCAGCCCGGTGAGGTCGAAGCGGCCGGGGAGCCGCCCGCGGTGCTCGGTCAGGAACAGCAGGCCGAACAGGACGACCGGGAGGCCCACCGGGACGTTGACGTAGAAGACCCAGCGCCAGGACAGGTGGTCCACCAGCAGGCCGCCGAGGACGGGGGCGGCGGCCGGGGCCATCTGCTGCGGGATGATCATGTACCGGGAGATCCGCACCTGGTCGGACGTGTTGAAGGTGGCGAAGAGCAGCGCGGCGGAGGCCGGGAAGAGCACGCCGGCGGACAGGCCCTGGAGCGCGCGGAAGGCGACTAGCTGGACGAGGTCGGCGGCCAGGCCGCACAGCAGGGAGGAGCCGAGGAAGGCGATGAGCGCGGTGAGCAGGACGTGCTTGCCGCCGAAGCGTTCGACGAGCCAGGCGGAGGCGGGGATCGTCATGGCCAGGCACACCGTGTAGGCCACGACCACCCCGTCGAGGGCGGCCGTCGTCAGCTGGAACTGCCGGGCGATGGAGGGGAGGGCCACCGTGGTGATCGCACCGTCGACGATCGCGATGAAGGTGACGCTGACGCACATCACGGGCACGACCAGCCGCTGGCTCAGCCGGAGGGAGCGCGGCGGTCTGCGGGAGCGGGAGGAAGGAGACTGCGACACATGCTGAGCATACTCACTATGTCGGTGCTCATAGAATCGGTCGCACGGCGGAACGCGCGACGGGGAGCGGCACATGGCAGTGCAGGGCAGCAGTGACGTCCTGATCGACGAGTTGTACGACACGACGCACCGGCTGCGCCGATTCGTGGAGGCCCGGCTCAGGAGGAGCGGGGCGTCGGTGGCGCGGCTGCGCGCCATGCGGATGCTTGCGCGCAGCGAACGTCCTCTGCGGATGCGGGACCTGAGCGAGATGACGGGCGTCGCGGCGCGCACCGCGACCAGCATCGTCGACAGCCTGGAACGGGACGGTCTGGTCGAGCGCGTGCGTCACCCCGAGGACCGGCGCGCCTTCCTGCTGCGGCTGACCGACGCGGGCCGCGCGTGCCACCGTGAGGCGGAGGAGGTGGACCGGCTCGCGCTCGCGGAGGCGACGGCCGGGCTCAGCGCCGAGGACCGCCTCCGGTTCCGGGCCCTGCTGGCCGTCGTCCGCGAGGCGACGGCCGGGCAGGACTGATCCCGGCGGGACGGCCGCTTCGCCAGGCCGGCCTCGTGCACGGCTCGTGATCGCAGCCAGGGCCGCAGCGTCACCACCGGCTGCGGAACGGATCCGTCGATCAGGCATCCGTTGATCAGGCACGAGTGGGTGAGGCTCGGCCGTCAGCAGCCGAACCGGGCCTCGGGAGCGTTGTCAGTGGTGGCAGGCAGGATGGCGGGCATGACCACACCAGTTGCAGTGATCGTGGATGCCGCCGCCTACGCGCAGGCGGTCGAGGACGCGGTGAAGGCGTCGGCCGCCTACTACGCGGGCGGAACGTCGGCATTGGACGACGATGCCTACGACCGGCTGGTGCGCGGCATCGCCGCGTGGGAGGCAGACCATCCTGATCAGGTACTGCCCGACTCTCCGACGGGGAAGGTCGCCGGCGGCGCCGTGGAGGGCGATGTCCCGCACACGGTGGCGATGCTGAGTCTGGACAACGTGTTCTCGCCGCAGGAGTTGACCGCCTGGACCGCCTCCCTGACCCGCCGTATCGGCCACGAGGTCGAGCGGTTCAGCGTCGAGCCGAAGCTGGACGGGCTCGCGGTCGCCGCCCGTTACGTCGGCGGTCGCCTGCGACAACTGATCACTCGGGGGGACGGGACGGCCGGGGAGGACGTCTCGCACGCGATCGGCACCGTAGAGGGGCTGCCGGACCGACTCGCCGAGCCGGTCACCGTGGAGGTCCGCGGCGAGGTCCTCATGACGACCGCTCAGTTCGAGCATGCCAACGAGGTGCGCACCGCGCACGGCGGGCAGCCGTTCGCCAACCCGCGCGGCGCCGCGGCGGGCACCCTGCGCGCCAAGGAGCGCGGCTACACGGTGGCGATGACGTTCTTCGGCTACGGCCTGCTGCCCCTGCCGGACACCGAGACGGCGCTCGCCACGCGGCTGGGCGGGCTCGCGCACAGCGACCTCATGGTCCAGGCCGCCGCATACGGGGTGAACACCACCGCCGCCACCGCGGTGCCCGGCGTCACCGCCGGCACCGTCGAGCAGGTGCTGGCGCGGGTGCAGGAGATCGCCGCCCTGCGGGCCGAGCTGCCGTTCGGGATCGACGGGATCGTCGTCAAGGCCGACCTGGCCGCCGACCAGCAGGCGGCAGGGTCGGGCTCGCGCGCTCCGCGCTGGGCGATCGCCTACAAGCTGCCGGCCGTCGAGAAGATCACCCGGCTGCTCGAGGTCGAGTGGAACGTCGGACGCACCGGCATCATCGCCCCGCGCGCCGTCCTGGAGCCGGTCGAGATCGACGGCGCCACCATCAGTTACGCCACCCTCCACAACCCGGCCGACATCACCCGCCGCGACCTGCGCCTGGGCGACCACGTCATGGTCCACCGGGCCGGCGACGTCATCCCCCGCGTCGAAGCGCCCGTCGCCCACCTGCGCACCGGCGGCGAACGACCCATCGCCTTCCCCGAGGCGTGCCCGCGCTGCGGGGCCGGCATCGACACCGGCGAGCAGCGCTGGCGCTGCGAGAACGGACGCAACTGCCATCTGGTGGCCTCCCTGTCCTACGCCGCCGGCCGCGACCAACTCGACATCGAAGGCCTCGGCCGCACCCGGATCGTCCAGCTCGTCGAGGCCGGCCTCGTCGCCGATCTCGCCGGCCTGTTCACCCTGACCCGCGAACAGCTGATGGGCCTGGAGCGGATGGGTGCGACCAGCACCGACAACCTCCTCGCCGCCATCGCCGCGGCCAAGGGCCGGCCGCTGTCGCGGGTGCTGTGCGCGCTCGGGGTCCGCGGCACCGGCCGTTCCATGTCCCGCCGGATCGCGAGGCACTTCGCCACCATGGACGACATCCGCGCCGCGGACGTGGAAGCGATGCGGCAGGTCGAGGGCATCGGCACCGAGAAGGCCCCCTCGATCGTCGCCGAACTGGCCGAACTCGCCCCGCTCATCGACAAGCTCGCCGCCGCCGGGGTGAACATGACCGAACCCGGCGCCACCCCACCCACCCCGTCCGCCCCGTCCGACGACGACACCGGCGGCCACGACGAGGGCACCGAGCGTGCGGGCGGGTCACTGGCCGGCATGACCGTGGTCGTCACCGGCGCGATGACCGGCCCCCTGGAGAAGCTCAGCCGCAACCAGATGAACGAACTCATCGAACGAGCCGGCGGCCGCTCCTCCTCCAGCGTCTCCAAGAAGACCACCCTCGTCGTCGCCGGAGACGGCGCGGGGTCCAAGCGAGCCAAGGCCGAAGATCTCGGGATCCGGCTGGCCACCCCGGACGCCTTCGCCGCCCTGGTCGCCGACTACCTCGACTGATCCTCCGGGTGTCCCCCGGCGGGCCGAAGCCCCAGGAGCCCTCCGCACGTCACCGCCTACGGCCCCGGCTGGTCTCCCCGTTCAGCCGGGGCTCTTGCGCGCTGACGGCGGCCCGCAGCCCCGCGTGACCTGCCGGCCGTGCGGGTGAGCGGGTGAGCGGGTGAGCCGGACGAGGAGCGCGGAACGGGACGCACGCCGCCCGGCTACGGAGATCTCGCCGGTTCAGGAGGTCCCCGACGTCTGGGTGAGCGACCTGCGCCGCGCCTTCCTGGACGACATGCCCTGAACCACGTCGTCGGCTCGTCCGGTGACGGGCCCGGCGAACACCGTCGAGCGGGGGCGTGCGCGCCGCCGCCCTCCCGTTCCTCTTCGGTGATCGGCCCGTGCGTGCTCGGGCGTGCGCCGTGGGCTCTGGTCACGAAACCGGGCCCGGGTGATGATGCGGGGGCGAAGTGCGTTTATCACTGGCGGAGTTGACGGAACTGCGGATCCCGCATCCGGGGCTCTCCGAGCGGGTGCTGGGCCCGGGCCGTGACCGGGCCGCGCAGGGTGCGCCGGAGGATCTCGCACCGCAGGAACGGCAGTTGTGGTACGCGATGGCGGGCGAGGTCTGCGAACGGCTGGACGATCGGGACGGCACCGTACGTCACCGTGACCGCGCCGGCGCACCGTCGGACCGACCGCTCCCCCGCTTCCGCCGGCGGGTCCGCCCAGGTGTGCGTCCCGCTACGGCAGACCGGCCTCCGGGGCGAGCTGGACACCACCGCCGGCGCCGCCGTCGGCGGCCGTGACGGGTGACGCCTTCGCCGGGAGACGCCGTACGGCCGGGACGCACAGCAGCGCCAGGGTGGCGGGGACGGCGATGGCCGTCATCCCGTACAGGGTGGGCCGGACGCCGAGCGTGTCGGACACCGGGCCGACCAGTGCGAGGCCGAGCGGCATGAGGCCCGCCGACAGGAGGAAGTCGTAGGAGCTCACGCGGGACAGGGCTGCTTCCGGCACGTGCGTCTGCAGCGCGGTCTCCCAGGTGACGAAGAAGAGGGAGACGGCAACGCCGGTGACCGCTTCGAGGGCGGCGATGAGGGCGACCGGTGCGCCGGATCCGATGACGATCGCCTGGCAGGAGGCCACGGCCAGCGCCGCTGCGGCGAGCACCATGGGGCGCCTGGCCGTGAGCCGGTAGGCGCAGACGTCCCCGATGACGGAGCCGATGCCGAAGCCCGCGGTGATGACCGACCAGCTCGTGGCACCGCCCCACTCCTGATCGGCCAGGACGGGTCCCAGCACGAACACCGACGGCAGGACGACGACGTGGTAGACCGCCATGGCCGCCATGCCGGACCACACCCACGTGCGGCTGCGCACCTGCGCCCAGCCGGCGCGCAGTTCCCCGAGGAAAGCCGTACCGCCGCCGTGCCCCGGCGCATCGGCCGCCGTGCTTCGGGGTCGCAGCCGGGCCAGGAACACGGCGCTGACCGCGAAGGTCACGGCGTCCAGGGCAAGGGCGCCGCCGGGTCCCGCCAGCACGACCAGGCCGCTGGCGAGGGCCGGGCCCAGTACCAGCCCGGCCGACTGGACGAACCCGCGCAGGGCGTTGGCCTCCCGCAGCCGCTCGGGCGCGACGACCAGGGGCATCAGCCCGGTGGATGCCGGCATGAAGAAGGCGTCCGCGGTTCCGAACACGATCATCAGCAGGACGAGATGCGGTACGGCGGCAACGCCGGTCAGCAGCAGCAGTGCGGCCAGCCCTTGTACGGCGCACCGCACCGCGTCGGAGACGAGCATGATGCGGTGCCGCCGGAAACGGTCCGCCCACACGCCACCGACCAGGGCGAACAGGAGCATGGGCACCAGGCCGGCGGCCGCCACCGCTCCGACGTCGGAGGCCGACCCGCCCACCGAGAGCACGGCGAAGGGCACGGCCACGAAGGACACGCGGTCGCCCAGGACGGACAGGGACTGTCCGATGAACAGGCGGGCGAACTGCGGCTCTTCGCGCAGCACAGGGGGAATCAGGGATCTCACGAGCGGCCGATCGGAGCGGAAGGACAAGATGTGCAGCGCCCGATCCTAAGGAGGACCCTCATCACCGGTCACCTGGATTTCTGCCGGGCGGCGGTCAGGCCGTGCGCTGATGGACCGGGTGGGCGAGGAAATGGTTCGAGCGGGGCGGGGCGCCGCTGCTACTTTCGCGGTGGACCGTGAAGTCGTCGTATGGAGGTGAGCCCCGTGAACACAGTTGCCCGTGGGTGCTCCCTCAACCCGTCACGGTCCGGCGGCTGACGTTCGGTGTCGCCAGGAGCGCCTGAGATCGAGGCACTCCTGGAAGGAGACTCCGATGAACACGAAGCCTTTCCCATCTGGCCTGAGCGAGAACCCTGTGGTGGTCACGCGCGTCGCGGACCGGCAATGGCATGCGCTGGACGACGACCTGGTGGTCGGACGCGGGCATGCGGAGCACCGGCCCGACGGACGCTTGTTCGTCAGCATCGACGCCTGGCACGACGTCGCCCTCGACCGGCTCGCCGAGGCGATGCCGGCGCAACTGCCGGCGCCGCTGCACACGGTGGTCGACGAAGCCGACGTCGAGCTGACGGCCGGCGGGCGGCGGGCGGGTTTCACGATCCGGCGCCGCGAGTGGGAGTACGCCGTACCGACCGGCCCGAGGGTCACAGGGCTCGGAGCGGTGCTGCCGCCTTCGGGCGTGACGATCGTGATCCGGCCGCGCATCGGACTGGTCGCGGTCCGGGCCGTCGAGCAGCGCCGCGGCATCGCGCTGGCGCTGCTCGCGCACGCGCTGGGTACGCTGCACCGCTCCGGGTTCGCCACGGCCCGGACCGAGGTCCAGGAGTCCGACCGAGCGGCGTCGGCGCTGTTCGAGGGCATCGGGGCCCGGCCGATGAGCAGCAACCTGGAGCTGGTGCGATGACGAAGAACAAGAACGTCATCGAAGTCGAGGGCAAGGTCGTCGAGTGTCTGCGCAGCGCCATGTTCACCGTGGAGCTCGACAACGGCCACCAGGTGCTCGCGCACATCAACGGGAAGATCCGCAAGAACTACATCAAGATCATGCTGGACGACCGGGTGCTGGTGGAACTGCCGCCGTACGACCTGACGCGCGGCCGGATCGTGTTCCGGTACCGGAACCAGGGCGCGTATTGCGTCGTGATCAATCTGCGAGATTTGCCTGCGCGGCAGGGTGTGGACCGGTAGACCTTTTTGGGTGACGCGAGTGCAACTGACGGATGTGGAGTGGGAGTTCATCGCGCCGTATCTGCCGATCGGCGAGTACGGCCCGTACCCCGAGCGGCTGCGACAGCAGTTCGAGGGCGTGATCTGGCGGTTCAGGACGGGCGGGCAGTGGCGGGAGATGCCGACGGAGTTCGGCGCCTGGTCCACCGTCCACAACCGCTTCCGACAGTGGCGTGACGCCGGTGTCTTCGAGGCCCTGATGGAAGGCCTGATCACGGAAGCCGCGAAGCGGGGCGAGGATGAAATACGTTCAGCGCCGGGAATGACGGCAGCCCAGTATCCGACTTGAGGGTAACCCCTGCAACATGAGTTGCGCCGCATGAGTGAATCGCAAAATCCTCTGTTTGGCAGATCTTCCATGAGGGATCTCGTACGTTGGCAGAACTCTGCGCGCCCGCCGCGGTATGAGCGACGCGGTTGACGTCTGCGGCTCAACCCCTCATTAGCAGTGGAGGATCGAATGTCTGCGGACCTGGTTTTCATCAACGGGGGAGTTTACAACGGTAAAGTCGACCCAAAGAACTGGCCGACCGCCCTGGCAGTCACCAAAGAGACGATTTCCGAGGTCGGTGATGGTGCGAGGGATTTGATCGGTAAGGGAACCGAGGTGGTCGACCTTGCCGACAAGATGCTCATTCCCGGCTTTTATGATGCACACGTACACCCCGTTACGGGAGGCTTGATGCGCTCAGGCAAACTGTGCGACCTGAGCAACTGTGATTCGCAGAAGAACGGAATTCCTGTGCCTCGAGAGGTCTACATAGATGCATGTGTGCAGGAGGCAGCGCGGTTCGCCGTGGAGACAGCCCGTGTGCCACCAGGGGGATGGGTCCAGGGTTTCGGTTGGTCACTTGTGCCGTTCGGGGATGCGCTGCCGCACAAGAAATATCTGGACGAGAATCCGGTCCTCAGAGATCGGAAGGTTTTTCTTCAAGAGGCCAGTGGTCACACGGCCTGGGTCAATCAGGCGGCCCTTGATGATGTCGGCCCGCTGATCCCGTCAACCACGACACTTGAAAACGGCGTCGTGTGCGAGCCCATCGGCACTCTGCACGAGATGGCGGCCGGAGTGGTGCAAGGGAAAATCCCTCCTTTCAGCGTCGGTGAACTGGCGTCGGCCCTGAAGGAGGGGCAGAAGTACTTGCACTCTCTGGGTATCGTCGGCTGGCTCGACGCGGGGCTTGACGTGGTGAAGGCACGCAGCATCACCGGAGAGGCGTATCTCTTTGCCCTGCAGCAAGGAAAGCTCACAGCAAGAGTTTCCGGGGCCCTCATCTGGACCCCTGCCGACAAGGACCCGACAATCGCCGCTCGGCTGCTGTCTGAACAGATCGGGGAATTTTCTTACCTGAAAAAGCAACTTGACAGGCCGCAGTTCCGGGTCAACACGGCCAAGATATTCCTGGACGGCATCGTGGAGTCCCGCACCGCCGCGTTGATCGACCCGTATCTGGACCCGACCACTGGGATGCCCACCGATCATCACGGTGATACGCATGTCCCTCAAGAGCTTCTCAGGCAGGCCGTGAAGGGCCTGTTGAATGCGGGCCTAAGTGTACATGTCCACGCCATCGGCGACCAGGCAGTGCGCGATGCGCTGCAGAGCTACATGGCCGCGCCCGACAACAAGTGGCACAGCGCGATTGCTCATCTCGAACTCGTAGCACCCGAGGACCGCTCAGGGTTCCAGAAGGCCAATGTGATCGCCTGCATCCAGCCGCTCTGGGCAACCCATGAACCTCAGATGGACCAGCAGGTAAAACCTCTTCTCGGGCCGGTGCGGACTGAACAGCAGTATCCGTTCGCGTCGATTCTCCGCACCGGCGCGCGCCTTGCCGCGGGCAGTGATTGGCCGGTCAGCACGCCCAACCCCCTGGAGGGAATACACGTGGCGGTGAACCGGTCGTATCCGCCGAGTTCGAATCCCCTCGGACCCGACGAAGCTCTCACACTCAAGCAGGCTCTCGACGCCTACACGGTCGGCGCTGCGTATGCTTGCGGCAGAAACGACGCCGGGGTTCTGGCGCCGGGTATGCGGGCGGACTTGGCGGTGCTGGACCGTAACATCTTCCTCCGGCCTGCTGACGAGATCGCCCGCGCGCACGTCAACATGACCTTCGTCGGAGGGGAAAGGGTATTCGAGGCCGCCACGCCGTAGTGGCCAGACCTGCGTGAATTCGGTCTCCTTCGCCGTGGTGATCCGGCGCTCATGTTGCGCTCCGTCATCTCCAGCGCCGCCTGCGGATGGAGGGAGGCGACGGCGTCCCTGGGCGCCGTGAAAATCTGCGAGATCTGCCCGCGCGGCAGGGTGTGGACCGGTAGACCTGTTTGAGTGACGCGAGTGCAACTGACGGATGTGGAGTGGGAGTTCATCGCGCCGTATCTGCCGATCGGCGAGTACGGCCCGTACCCCGAGCGGCTGCGACAGCAGTTCGAGGGCGTGATCTGGCGGTTCAGGACGGGCGGGCAGTGGCGGGAGATGCCGACGGAGTTCGGCGCCTGGTCCACCGTCCACAACCGCTTCCGGCAGTGGCGTGACGCCGGTGTCTTCGAGGCCCTGATGGAAGGCCTGATCAGGGAAGCCGCGCAGCGGGATGAGGTGGACCTGTCTCTGGTCGGCATCGACTCCACCACCGCCCGGGCACACCACGACGCTGCCGGGACGCACATGGACGAAGACGTCCTCACCGCTCTGGAG
Organism: Streptomyces sp. H51; assembly: GCF_035656535.1. Classification (NCBI taxonomy): domain Bacteria; kingdom Bacillati; phylum Actinomycetota; class Actinomycetes; order Kitasatosporales; family Streptomycetaceae; genus Streptomyces; species Streptomyces sp. H51. The sequence goes on along the minus strand of NZ_JAYMHD010000070.1, from coordinate 117,073 downwards.
AAGGCTGCCATCGCGGAGGAGAAGGCCAGGTCAAAAGGGGCGGCTACGACGAACAAACCGGACAGGAGGTCGAAGACGATCCCGAGCGGGAAGAGCGGCGGCGTATCCGCCGCTGGCGCAAACTCCGGCTGAAGGCCGCCCGGCTCGGACGTTCCAGGGGCGGGCGGACCAGCAAGATCCATGTCGCTGGCGACCGGAAATGCCGTCCGCTGGCACTCCTCCTAACCGCGGCCCAGGCCGCCGACAGCCCGCAGTTCATCCCCGTGCTGGGCAAGGTGCGGGTGCGCGGGCCCGTTGGCCGTCCCCGCACCCGGCCCGGCGCAGTCGCCGGGGACAAGGCGTACTCGTCCCGCGGAAACCGCGCCCACCTACGCAAACGCCGCATCAAGGCGGTCATCCCGGAGAAGAAGGACCAGGCCGCCAACCGGAAGAAGAAGGGCTCTGGAGGCGGCCGGCCTGTCAGGCACGACGCCGATCTTTACAAGGAGCGGAACACCGTCGAGCGGCTGATCAACAAGCTGAAGGCCTGGCGAGGCATCGCTACGCGGTACGACAAGACACCCGCGAGCTACCTCGCCGGCCTTCACCTCCGCGCCTCGATGATCTGGCTCAGAGAACTCACCCGGACCACCTGATGATCACAACCAAATACGCTCCCTGGCGGCGGTCGGTGCCTTCCGCGGTAGCTGATCTCCCGGGGTTCCGGTCACGGCGTTTCCGTGACCGGGACCCCGATGACGACTCGCACGGCCACGGCCGGCCCGCTGCGGCTGTGCGCAGCGCTCAGCGTGTGTCGATCAGGGCGAGCGCCTCGGCCCAGGCCACCGTTCCGCCGGCCGCGCGCAGCCGGTCGGCGAGGCTTTGGATGTTCGGCACGATGCCGCGGCAGCAGGGGTCGGCGTCGACGAAGAACGGCACCATGTCGACCACCACCGGTACGGTGCGGGCCGGATGGAGGCTGTTGCAGGCGAACCGGCGGCCGCGGCGCTGCTCCTGGCGCCGGCATTCACGGGCCTCGACGTGCCAGGCGTGCGTGCGGGCCTCGTTCTTGCTCACGGCGGCACTCCTCCTGTCATTCATGGTCCGGGCGGAGTTTTCGGTTCGTGCCGGACCTGCCGATGTCCAGGCCCAGGAACGATGTCAGCGCGGTGCCGCTGTTCCAGAAGCCGAGCAGGTCGACGTCGACGAGTACCAGTCGGTGCCTGGCGGCGAAGTCACGGGCGGGTTTGGTGAACACGCACGAGGCCACGAAGACGGGAATGTCGGCGCCGTGTTCGGCACGGGCGGTGCCGTTGAACGTCTGGATGTCACGGCTGCCGACCGTGCGGTGCTTGGCGTAGCGCTTGCACTGGATGACCAAGCGGCGGCCGTCGGGCAGGAGGCCGGTGACGTCGGCCCCGAGGTCACCGGCGCCGCCGACTCGTTTCACGTCGGTGCAGCCGTCCCGGCGGCACAGATCGGCGACGTACTCCTCGAACTGTCGATCGTCCATTGCCCAGACGGCGTCCAGTGACCGCCGGGCTCGGCGGCGCGCCTCCTCGGCCAGTCGGGCGTGCTCCGCCTGCGCCTCGTGTCGTCCGGCGCTCACCAGCCGGGCGACGACGATCCCGACGGCTGCCACGGCTGCCACGGCAAGCAGCGCTGTTCCCATGAGCGGGGCCCCCTTCTGTGGTCTGCTGACCTGTTGCTCCCCAACCGCCGGGCCGCCCATCCTTGCCGTTGTGACGGTGTGTGCCAGGCTTGCCGAGGTCAAGCCGTCATGGGTTCGGCCGTGAACCGCTTGAGCGGGGAGCAGCGCGTCAGCGCCCGGCGACCGAACCGCTCCTCACTCCAGAGTGACGTGCATGTCTCCCCCGGCCAGGACCTCGAGGACCTCGGTGAAAAGGTCGCGGGGCTCGCCGTCCGGTGTCAGGATCTGGGACAGGTGTGCGCGGGCGGTCGCGGCGTGGCGCCAGAGCAGGGGTACGGGGGCGGTGTGGCCGAAGGTCCCGCGCAGGCGGTCGTCGAGGGCGGTGACCTGGCGCCGGGCGAGGCGGTGAACGGGCCGGGCGGCTACGTCCCGTATCTCCAGGGCGGCTTCCCCCAGTCTCCAGGGCGGCTTTTCCCAGCTCCAGCGCCCGCCGGGTGCCCTTCAGCAACGCTGCTCTGAACTGATCGCCCTGGGCGAGCCCCCGCAGCACGAGCGGGGCGCCGGCTGTCTGGGCGGCACGAGTCGGTCAGTGTGTACCGCGCTCGCCCGCGATGGCCCGTGTCCTCGTACACGGTGGGAATCACGCCGTGACCAGGTCCTCACGGCGACGGCATTTCCTGACGCACGGACACCCGGCCCGCCCCACGCCACGCCCCGCCACGTCCCGCCACGCCACGCCACGCCACGCCACGCCACGCCACGGCGTACGCATCCCGCAGCGCGGACCCCGCGAAGCACCGGACGAAGGAGCCGACCACCCCACGTCCCCGCGGCACCGCTCGATGATCAAGCCGCAGCCTTCCCTTCGTCGGCTGGAGGTACCTCACCCCCGCCCCGATTCCCGGTCCAGGCCTGCGAACGGGGCTGCCCGGCCAGGGCGGCAGGCTCGGCGAGGTGTGCGGCTGCGGTACGCCACGCGCTGGTCACCGCCGCGCGGGCCCGCGCCGTGCGTACGGCGCTGTCGCCGGTCAGCACGATCGGAGCGCCGATATGGACATGCAGTGCGGGCCGGCGCAGCGGGGCGGTGGCGAGACCGGCGATCTGCTTGATCGCGCTGCCCGATGTGACCCGGCGGGCACCCGCCTGGCCGACGGGCACGACAGGGGCGCCGGTGCGCTCGGAGAGGCGGGCCAGGCCGGTGCGGAAGTCACCCGGGGCCGCTTCCGCGGCGTCCCTGCGGCGGGGCAGGCCGCCCTCGGCGTAGATGAGCAGGTACCGGCCCTGCTCCAGGGCGCGGGCGGCCAGGTCGAGCGCGGCCCGGGCCCGTCGGTCGCCGCGGTGCACGGGGATGTGTCCCTCGCGGGTGAGGGCGCGGCCGAGTACGGGCACGCGCCACAGGCCGGCGGTGGCCATGATGACCGGTTCGATGCCCACGCGGTGCAGGGCGGCGATCACGACGGCGGGGTCGGCGAGCGAGGTGTGGTTGGCGGCGATGATGCTGCCCGGCGCCGGCTCGGCGCCGGGGTCGGTGGTCACCGACAGGCGGCCGAAGGCGGGCACCAAGGTGTCGGCGATGTTGCTGAGCACGGAGCGGTCTCCCGATCTCGACGATGTTGGTCTTCATCGTCGGCGGCGGGGCGCCCGTCCGGCCTGAGTCGCCGTACTCATTTTCCCCGTCCGCTGGTCCTCAGCTCAGACCTGTCGCAGCCGACGACCTTGGCCCACGTCCGTGCCGATGCCCGGCTGCCGGGCTGCGGCGATCCCGCCCGACGCGGCCCCGGGCGGCCCGGGGCGCGGCACCGGAGGCAGGGGCGCGGGCATCGAGCCGTGGGGCCGACGGCCGGAGGCGGCGCGTGGTCAGGTGCCCGGGCCGCCCGTGTCCTGCTGCCGTTGTGCCCGGCGTTCCGCCAGTTGCCGGAGGATCACCCAGCGGGTCACGGCGTACCCGAGCAGACCGGTGTACGCGGCCATGAAGGCCACGAAGGCCCCCAGGCCGAGGCCGGACAGCCCCAGCGCACCGAGCAGCCGCAGCACGACGGCGGCGACGACTGCCGCCGCCACCCCGATCAGCAGGCCGAGCGCCCACCACCGCGCGGGCAGCCGCGCAAGCAGGCGCCCTGCCCTCGGGGGTTCGTCCGCCGCCACCAGGCGTCCGGCGGTGAGTTCGTGCCGTACTCCTTGGGTGACGAAGAGCGACACCAGCAGCGACAGCAGGACCGAGGTCACGAAGACGTCGGTGGTGATGCCGTCGCTCCCGGCGAGCGGGACGAAGTCCGTGCGGCGATGGCCGATCCAGGTGATCAGCGCGTTGACCACCACGTTGATGAGCGCGGCAGCCGTCGCCTGCCTGCGCAGGTAGGAGGTCACCGGCATAGGCGTTCTCCGTTGCACGGCCGGGTCCGCTCCCGGCTACGGCCTGACCACGAGGCGCACCGGGTCGCCCGCTTTCGTCCGCAGCCGCTCCACTCCCCGGGTGATCTCCTCCAGGGGCAGCACCTCGGAGACCGAGCGGGACAGGTCGAGGCGGCCGGCCGCCAGCAGGCGCATGAGCTGGGTGAGATGGCGGCGGGTGTAGCCGTCGTGGCCGAGGACGGAGTGGTTGAAGTAGCCGAAGAGGATGGTGTTCTCGGTGAGGTGGATCGGCTGCGGCGACATGCCGATCATGACGGCCCGTCCGTACCGGCCGAGACAGGAGACCGCCTGGGCGAGGGCGCTGCCGGCGCCGGAGAGTTCGGCCGTCAGGTCCAGCCCCTCGCCGTCGGTGAGCCGCCGCACCTGCTCGGGGACGTCGGTCGCCGTCGGGTCGAAGGCGTGGTCGGCTCCGGCCTCCAGCGCCCGCCGTCGGGCGGAGTCGAGGGGGTCGACGGCGACGACGAGGCTCGCCCCGGCCAGGCGGGCGATCTGGACGGCGTGCACGCCGAGGCCGCCGACGCCCCATACGCCGGCCCGCTCCCCCGGGCGCAGCCCACCGCGTTCGACGATTCCCGAGAACGGTGTGGCGACCGCGTCGGCGCAGATCGCCGCCTGCTCGATGGGCACCCCGTCGGGCACCTCCACCAGGGTCTGGAACGGAGTGACGACGTACTGCGCCCAGGCGCCGTCCCAGTTCTGCCCCATGGTCTGCGGGGCGAGGCAGCCTTGTACGTCACCGCAGTGGCGGCAGGAGCCGCAGGCCCTGCCCGGCGCGATGACCACCCGTCGGCCCGGCTGCCAATAGGGGACTTCCGCGCCCACCCGGGCGATGGTGCCCGCCGGCTCGTGACCGGGGGTGACCTCTTCCAGCGGGCAGTCGAGGGTGCCGTCGATCATGTGCACGTCCGACAGGCAGATACCGCAGGCCTCGACGCGGACCAGCACGTCGGACGGTCCCGGCTGGGGCACCGGCACCTCCGCCACCCGCAGCCGGCCGTCGGCCCGGCAGAAGCGCGCCGCACGCATGGTCGGCGTCGTCATCGGCTCACCTCCGGGAAACCGGTCGACACGATCACCGTGTGACCAGATACCCGATGTCTAATCTCTTGAGGGCCTGTGGCGCCCGACTCGCCGGACGCAGCGGACGCAGCGGGCGCAGCTGGTGCAGCGATCGCGCCCGGAAGCGGACCCGGGTCCTCGGCCGTGCCCACCCGGCCTCCTCGCCCGCGTGCCCCGAGCACCGGTTCTGTCCTGCCCGGTTCGGCTGGATGCGTCCTTCGCCGGGGCACCGCTCGCTGCTAGCGTCGGGCTGAGCGCGAGACGGGCGGGCGACGGGGACGGGCGATGACAGCAGCCGAAGTGATCGATCTGGTCGCGCTGGGCGAGGACTTCGTCCGCGATCCCTATCCGGTCTACGCGGCGCTGCGGGAACGCGGCCCCGTGCACAGGGTGCGGATTCCGGAGGGTGCGGAGGCCTGGCTCGTCGTCGGGTACGAGGCCGGCCGGGCGGCGCTCGTGGATCCGCGGTTGTCCAAGCAGTGGAAGAACGCCTCGCCCTCCTTCCCGATCACCAGTCCCGCCGCGGGACCGCACATGCTGAACTCCGACCCGCCGGACCACGAGCGGCTGCGCAGGCTGGTCGTCCGCGAGTTCACACCGCGCCGGGTCGAGCAGCTCACGCCGCGTGTGCGGCAGATCACCGACGAACTGCTCGACGCGATGACGGCGCTTCCGGAAGGGCGGGCCGATCTCGTCGAGGCGCTCTCGTTCCCGCTGCCGATCTCGGTGATCTGCGAGCTGCTGGGTGTGCCGATGCTGGACCGGGCCGCTTTCCGTGCCTGGACCAGCACGATCCTCACCGACCCCGACCCGGAGGCGCGGTCGGCGGCGACGGGTGAGACGTCCGCGTACCTCGTCGACTTACTGGAGCGCAAGCGCCTGACCCCGGGCCAGGATCTGATGAGCGCTCTGATCCGCACCACCGACGAGGACGGCGACCGGCTGTCCGCGGACGAACTGCGCGGTACCGCCTGGCTGCTGCTGGTCGCGGGGCATGAGACCACGGTCAATCTGATTTCCAACGGCGTACTGGCCCTGCTGACCCATCCCGACCAACTCGCCGCACTGCGCGAGGACATGACACTCATGGACAACGCGGTGGAGGAGATGCTGCGCTACGACGGGCCCGTGGAGACGCCGACGTTCAGGTTCACCACGGAGCCGGTCGAGATCGGCGGTACCGTCATCCCCGGCGGTGGTGAGCTGGTCCTCGTCGCGCTGGCGGACTCCAATCACGACCCGGCACGCTTCCCCGGCCCCGACCGCTTCGACATCCGGCGGGCCGCGGGCGGTCATGTCGCCTTCGGTCACGGCATCCACTACTGCCTCGGCGCGCCGCTCGCCCGCATGGAGGCGCGGGTCGCGATCCGCACCCTGCTGGAGCGCTGCCCCGACCTCGCACTCGACGCCCACCCGGCCGCCCTGACCTGGCGCCACGGCATGCTCATCCGGGGCCCCCGTCAGCTGCCGGTGCGGTGGAGGCCGCGTCCCTGAGCGTGCGCGATCCTGGAGTAGCCGTTACTGGTCACAGCGTGCCGTCGACCACGGATCATTGGCCGGATGAGCAAGGTGTGGCAGGGAACAGTCATGTACGGCTCCCGATTCGTGGTTCCGGCGTCGGGCGTGAAACCGAGGCATGTGCTGTGTGCGGTCGGAGTGGGCCTGGATGCCGACGCGCTCAGCGCGGCGATCGAAGAGGCCTGCGAGGGAGAGTTCAGGCTCGCGGAGCTGCGGCAGCGGCCGGATCCTCGCATGCGTGCGGCGTTCGACGCCGCGCTGGACGCCCGCCGGTCCACCCTCGACGACGAGTTCACCGAGGACGACTGGGCCGCGGTGGATGCCCACGACTCCGCTGCTTACGTACTCTCACCGCTTACCTCGCAGTTCACCGCTCTCGACATCTCCGTACGGGCGTTGGCCGTGACGGCCGCGCTGTTGAACTGCGGTGCCACCGCGGTGAAGAACGAGTCCAGCGGAGTGACCTGCGGGCGTGAGCGGTGGCTCGGCCTGGCGGACATGGCTGAGGCCGCCGAGGACGAGTACGACCTGGCGACCGTGCTGAGGCGGGCGTGGGTGGTGCCGGCTCTCCCGAGCCGGCGCGACGGCGTGCTGTACAGCCGCGGCATGCATCTGCTCGGCGAAGCCGACGTGGAACTCGCGCCTGGGCGTGGGCACGCGGAAGAGCTGGAAGTGCGGGACGAGTGGCTGCTCACCATGGACGCCGTGGCGCACTACCTGCTCACCGAACAGCCCGAACAGGGGATCCAGGACGGTGAAGGGTTCCGGGTCTCGCCGGACGCACCCCGATGGGTCATGCATCGACTGGAATGCGAGCGCCACTCCTCAGAATCGTTCGCCTTCAACCCCTACGGATCTTGGCGGCTCACCCCCGGGTAGGGCAGAGGAGCCCGAAAAGCCTGTGCACCGGGTCCGGCGGAGGTGCCCGGCAGAGACGAAACGGCGGGCGGAGCGACGGCCGAGGGCAGGTGAGGCGTGAGGCCGTCGCCGCCCACGCCCGCCCGCCGAGCCCCCGAGGGAAACGGCAGGCGGACCCGGCCCGCGGGCGCGGTCAGTCGCGGTCCACGCCGTGGTCCTGCTCCGCCACCTTCCGCAGGGCCTCGGCGACGACCTGAGCGTCCTCGTCGCTGAGGTACACCGAGAAGCGGCGGTGAATGCTGCGCAGATACACCGGCGCGGTGGCGCGCAGCATGGCGGCGCCCTCGTCGGTGATCGCCGCCCAGGACACCCGGCCGTCGTACGGATCGGGCGTCTTGTGCACCAGCCCCGCGCGCACCATGTCGTCGACGAGACGGCTCACCCGGGTGCGGCTGAGTACGACACGGTCTGCGACCTCCCGCATGCGCAGGCCCTCCGCACCGGCCGCCTTGAGTTCGAGCAGTACGTCGTACCACGTGAGCGGGACGCGACCGTCGCGCTGGACGTCGCTCTCGATCGCCTGCAGTGCGGCCTTGTGGGCGAGCAGCATCGCCCGCCATGCCTCTAGTCCGTAGTCGCGGTCAGCCATCAGGCCATTGTATTCAGGGTTGCGTGCGTGCGCACACAAGCGTTAAAGTGTGTGCGCACGCACGGAAATCCCCGGCTGGTGTGGCCGCGTGCTCACCCACACAGCCTTATGTCTCATCGGAGGTACCACATGGTGCAGAACCTGACCCGTGACGAGGTCAAGCAGAAGATCGGCGCCGGCGCGACGGTCCTCGAGGCCCTTCCGGAGCAGTACTGGGAGGAGGCCCACCTGCCCGGCGCCCACTGCCTGCCGCTCGACCGGGTGGACGCCCTCGCTCCGGAGCTGGTGCCCGACAAGCTGTCCGAAGTGATCGTCTACTGCACCGGTCCGGCCTGCCCGAACTCCGGCCAGGCCGCCAACCGGCTGATCCAGCTCGGCTACCAGCAGGTCTACACCTACAAGGACGGCAAGGAGGACTGGATCGGCGCCGGACTGCCGACCGAGTCCGCGCAGCAGACAGAGGGAAGCGGAGACGACCGATGACCGGGAACACGATCACGCCGACCCGCTCGGTCGGCGGTGTGGAACTGCCGGCACCGGGCACCTGGACGGTCGACCCGGGCCATGCCGAGGTCGGCTTTATGGGACGCCACCTGATGCTGACGAAGGTGCGTGGACGCTTCACCTCGGTGGACGCCACCGTCCACGTCGGCGATCGGCCCGAGGACACCACGGTGACCGCGGTGATCGACATGGCCAGTGTCGACAGCGGCGACCGGACCCGCGACGACCACCTGCGCTCCGCCGACCTCTTCGACGTGGAGAACCACCCGCGGGCCACCTTCCGGTCCACCTCGGTGACCTGGGACGGCACGGCCGGAAAGCTCGTCGGAGACCTGACGATCAAGGGGGTGACCCGCCCGGTCACGCTCGATGTCGACTACCTGGGCTACATCCGCGACCCGTGGGGCGGCGACCGCACGGTCTTCTCCGCCGCAGGACGGGTCAACCGGGAAGACTGGGGACTGACCTGGAACATGGCCCTCGAGACCGGCGGCATCCTCGTCTCCAAGGAGATCGAACTGTCACTGGAGATCGAGGCGGTCCGGCAGGTCTGAACCCTCGACGCCTCCGGGCCCGGCACCCGACCGGGGCCGGAGGCGGGTGGCCCGGCAGGCAGAGGAAGGCGCTCCACGGGCGGCGGCGAGTTCGCCCCCTGCGGGCACCGGCCGTCCTGGCGGCGCCCGGCGCCCGGCGGCCGCGGCCGTGACAGTGCCGAGGATCCCACCTCCGCGCCGGTCGATCACCCAGGCCGGATGAGTACGAGTGCTCAGGCGCGCCGTCCTGTCCGGCTCCTAACCTCCGTCCCATGCACGAAGACCACATGGTTCGCGGCCCCGGCCTCCGGGCGGGCATCACAGCCGTCGCCTCCTGCCTGCCCGGGCACGAGGTGACGTCCCAGGACCTGCAGCAGCGGATCAGCGAAGAGTCCGGGCTCCGGCTGCCCGGCCGGATGCTCGAACGCGTCACCGGCATCACCTCGCGCCGGACAGCGGCACCGGACGAGTACGCCTCGACGCTCGCGGTGCGGGCGGCCCGCGGGGCTCTCAGCCGGGCCGGACTCGCGCCCTACGACGTGGACCTGCTGGTGTTCGCCTCCGCCACACGGGACATGGCGGAACCGGCGACCGCCCACGTCGTCCAGGCCGAGCTGGGCTCGGCCGCACACGCGCTGGACGTGACGAACGCGTGCAACAGCTTCGTCAACGGCATCGACACGGCCCGCTCCATGATCCTGGCCGGACGCGCCCGCCGGGCTCTCGTGGTGACCGGGGAGACACCCAGCCGTGCCGTCCGGTACGCACCCCGCGGCCTGGGCCAGTTCCGGGACGGCTTCGCGGGCTACACCTTCGGGGACGCCGGGGCCGCGGTCGTGCTCGAGGCGGTGGACCGGGGCGGCATACTCGACGTGGGCACCGAGACGCACTCCGAGCACTGGGACGTGGGCGGCATCTTCGGCGGCGGATCCCGTCATCCCCGCAGTGAGGAGCACACGTACTTCACCGGCGACGGGGCCGGACTGCGCACGGTGTTCGAGAAGGCCGGCACCGCCGTGCTGGACCGCATGAAGGAGCGCACCGGCCTGGACTGGGACGACTTCCGCCACATCCTGGTGCACCAGGTCACCATGCCCTACCTGGAACGGTTCGTGGAACTCACCGGCGTCCCTCGCGAGCGGCTCGTCGTCACCCTCCCCCGGCTCGGCAACATGGCCAGCGCCACCCTGGGCGTGCAGCTGGACCTGATCCACGAACGGCTCGGTTCCGGCGACCGGGTGCTGTTCGTGGGCCTGGGCGGCGGCGTGAGCATGATGACGATGGTCTGGGAGAAGTCGTGAACGCCCTGTGGGTGGTCGTCCCCGCGCACCAGGAGGCCACGCGCATCGACGCCACACTGCACGCGCTCGCCGCGCAGCACGACCGCGACTTCACCCTCGTCGTCGTGGACAACGCCTCCAGCGACGGCACCGCGGCGGTCGTCCACGACTTCGCCCGCTGGGCCCCCTTCCCCGTCCACGTCCTCAGCGAGCCGGAGAAGGGCACCGGCTGCGCGGTGGACACCGGCTTCCGCTACGCCATCGGCAACGGCGCCACGATGCTGGCCCGCACCGACGCTGACTGCCTGCCGCGCCCCGGCTGGACGGCCGCGGCCCGCAAAGCCCTGGGACGGGGCGCGGGCCTGGTGTGCGGGCGCATCGACGCGCGCCGCGACGAGCACGGACCGCTCGGACGCGCCGCGTTCCGCACGCTGGTCCGCATCGCCGCGTTCTTCGGCCGCATCCGCCCCGCGCACCGGCGCCGGCACGGCTACCTCACGCCCTACCGGATGCACGCGGGCAACAACATGGCCGTCACGGCCGGCCTGTACGAAGCCGTCGGCGGGATGCCGCGCCGCCCCTCCCCCACCGACCGCCTGTTCCTGAACCGGGTCCGCCGCCACACCACCGCCGTCGTCCACGCCCGCGACATGGTCGTGGAGAACTCCACCCGGCGGCTGCGCGCCTACGGCCTGCTCGGCACCGCCCGCTGGTACCTCGACAGAGGGCCGGGCCGGCACACGGAGGACCCCCGCTGATGCTCGACGCACTCCACCACGCCCTGCGCGCCGCCCCCGACCGGCCCGCCGTCCTCGGCACCACCCGCACCGGCGCCGTACGCGTCAGGGCCACCCGCGGAGACCTGGCCGACCTCACCGACCGGTACGCCGCCGCTCTGCACCGGCGGGGCATCACCCGCGGCAGCACCGTCGGCGTCGCCGTACGGCCCGGCCCCCGGGCCCTGGCCGTGATGCTCGCCGTGCACCGGCTCGGCGCACGGGCCGCGGTCCTCGACCCCGGCGCCGGACCGGACGTACTGCGGGCCCGGCTCGCCCTCGCCCGGCCCGAAGCCGTCCTCGCCGACGCCGCCGCCCAGGCCGTGGCCGGATGGGGCCGGCGCCTCGCCCACCATGCCCGCCTGGCCCTGCCCGATCTCGACGAGCTGGGCCCGGTGGCCACCGTCGGGCCGCGGCTGCCCGGCTGCGCACCCGCTCTGGACGGCGATGCCGCACCGGCGGCCCTGCCGCGCCCGGTGGACGAGGACGGGGACGCGGTCATCGTCTTCACCTCCGGCACCACCTCCCGGCCGCGCGCCGTGGTGCACACCCGCTCCTCGCTCGCCGCCGGAATGACCGCGGTCTCCGCCCTGGCCCGGCCCGAGGCCGGCCGGCCCGTCCTGGGCGGCACGTTCTTCGTCCTCGTCCCCTCCCTCGCCGCCGGCGCGCCGGTCGCACTGCCCGCCCGCCCGCCACGCCTGCTGGTGCGGCAGCTGGCCGGGCTGGACCCCCAGCTCACCTACCTGACACCGCCGCAACTGCGCGGCCTGCTCGCCCGGCGGGCCCGCTTCACGGGACGGGTGTGGACCGGATCGGCACCCGTCAGCGCCGACCTGCTCACCCGTGTCAAGCAGGCGGGCGCACACGAGGCGTGGGGCGTGTACGCGCTGACCGAGCTGTTCCCCGCCGCCGCCGTGGAGCAGGCCGACAAGGCCGCCTTCACCGGGCAGGGCGACCTGGTGGGCGCCCCGCTGCCCGAAGTGGCGGCCCGGACGGACGCCACGGGCCAGTTGCTGCTGTCCGGGCCCGCCGCCCGCGACCGCTACCTGGGCGAACAGCCGGACCCCTGGATCGCCACCGGGGACCGGGCGCACCTGGACGGCGGCCGGATCGTGCTCGAGGGCCGCTGCAAGGACATGGTGCTCAGGCGTGCCGAGAACATCTACCCCGGCCTGTACGAACCCACCCTGCACATACCGGGCGTGGAGTCCGCGCTGCTGGTGGGAGTGGAGGCCGGCGACGGCGACGAACGCCTGGTCGCCGTCGTCCAGCCGACCCCGGGCACCGACCCGGCCGCCCTGCGGGCCGCGCTGGCCGGGCCGCTGCGGCGGATGGGGTCCGCCCGCCCGGACGCGGTCCTGCTGGCCGACATCCCGCTGTCCGGACGCTCCCGCAAGCCGGACCGCGCCGCCGCCGCACGGCTGGCCGCCGCCCGCCTCGGCGCCGCCCCTCCCACCGCCGGCGGCCGCGGATGACCGCCCACGACGACGCGCCCCTGTGGGTGGTGGTGCCGGCGTTCAACGAGGAGGCCGGGATCGGCGCCACCCTGGCCGCCCTCGCCGCCCAGACCGACACCCGCTTCACCCTGGTCGTCGTCGACAACGCCTCCACGGACACCACCGCGGACGTCGTACGCCGCTTCGCCGCCCGGGCGCCGTTCGCCGTCCACCTCGTCCGTGAGGACGAACCGGGTACCGGGGCAGCCGCCGACACCGGATTCCGCTACGCCATCGGACGCGGCGCCGCGCTGCTCGCCCGGACCGACGCGGACTGCCTGCCCGCCGCCGACTGGATCACCGAGGTGCGCGCGGAACTCGGGCGGGGCACGGAACTGGCCTGCGGCCGCAGCGTCCCCCGCGCCGACGAGCAGCCCTCGCCCGCCGAGCGGTACCTGCTGCCGGCGGTGATCCGGGCGACGGCACTGTACGGCCGTTGGCGGCGGGAACACCGCCACCCGCGCTACCGCGCCCCGTACGTGCTGTGCCACGGGCACAACATCGCCGTCACGGCCGCCCTCTACCTGCGCTGCGGAGGCGCGCCCCGCGTCCCGCTGGCCGGGCCGCCCGAGGACGTCGTCCTCCTCAACCGGGCGCGTGAGCACAGCGACCGCATCGCGCGGGCCGAGCGGATGGTGGTCCACTCCAGCCTGCGCCGCCTGCGGGCATGGGGCGCCCGCCGGACGCTGCTGTGGTGCTGGGACCGCCGCTACCTCCCCGCCGACGAAAGAAAGGTGCACGTCCGATGACCCCGCCGCCCCGCCCGGCCGCCGTCCGGGCGGCACGCCGCCGCGACCGGCGCGTGTACGCCCGCTCCCACCCCCTGCTGTTCGCCCTGCTCGCCGCCACCCGCCGCCGGCCGGTGACCCGGATCGGCGGAACACTGCTCGTACACGGCAGCGACCCGTACCGCCACGCCCTCACCCGCATACCGCTGGACCGCACCGCCGCCGGCACCACGGCAGGCGCGGCACGGGAACTGTCCGCCGGCGCCGTCCTGTTCGACCAGGACGGCACCGGCCACCGCGACACCCGCCGCGCCGTCGCGGACCGACTCGGCGCGGTCGGCGTGGAACGGCTGCGGCCGGTGTGGCAGGAGGTACTGCGACGCCGGCTGGCCCCGCTCGCCGCCGGCCGCGCCGTCGACCTCGTCCCGGTGGCCCGCGAGGCCGCCGGGGCCACCGTCCGCGCGCTCCTCGACGCCGGCGCGGACCCGCTGCACATCGCCGACGCCGCCGTACGTACCGCGGCCGCCGCCGTACGCGACCACCTCCCCGGGCCGCGACTGCCCGGCACGACGCACAGAGCGGCCGAGCCCGCGGCACAGCTGCACACCCTGCTCGCGCGCGGCCGAACCGGGACAGCGGACCGTGACCGGCCACAGCACCCGCTCACTCCCGGCGAGGCCGAGGAGACGGGCCTTCGGGCGATGCTCGCGGTCGCCGCCGTCACCACCACCGTGGCCGCTCTTCCCCGCGCAGCGGCCTGGTGCGCCGACGCGGCACTGTGGGACCAGGCCGCCGACGACCGGCTGCGGCCGGCGCTGGCGCAGGAGCTGCTCCGCGTGATCGCGCCCTCCCCGCTGCTGCCGCGCGTCGCGGCGGCCGACGCCGACCTCGGCGGGTGCCCGGTCCGGGCCGGCGACCGGCTCATCCTCGTGGCCCGGCACGCGGCCCGGGCCCACTCGGCTCCGCCGAACGCCCTCAGCCCCGCCCCACCCGCCGTGGCACACCTCGTCTTCGGCGCCGGCGCCCACACCTGCCCGGGCGCCCGTCTGGCCCGCGCCCAGCTCGAGGACCTCCTCGCCGCGCTCGCCCCGCACCGGCCCACCGTGGTGCGCGCCCGCGCCGACCGCACCTCGGCCCTGCCCGCCTGGCGCTCCCTCACCGTCCGCGCCACCCCCCCGCCCGGGCAGGACCGATGACCACGATCGCCGTCACCGGAGCGAGCGGCTTCTGCGGCTCCCACGTCGCCGCCACGGCAGCCGCCCGGGGCGCCGACGTCCTGTGCGTGGGACGCCGCCCCGGCCCGGCCGGCCGGCACATCCCCTGGGACGCCACCCGCGACGTGCCCGACCTGTCCGGCGCCGACATCGTGGTGCACTGCGCCGCGGCGGTCGGCGACCCGCCGCCCGGCTCGGCCGCCGAGGCCGCGATGCACGCCGTCAACGTCGACGGCACGGCACGGCTGCTGCAGGCCGCCGTCGGCCGGCCGGTGGTGTGGGTCAGCAGCGCCAGCGTCTACGCGCCCGGCCCCGGCCGCACCCCCCTCACCGAAGACCACCCCGTACGGGACCACCTCAACGCCTACGGCCGCACCAAGGCGGCCGCGGAGACACTGGCGCTCGCCGCAGGCGCCGTCGTGCTGCGCCCGCGTGCCGTCTACGGAACCGGTGACCCGCACCTGGTGCCCCGGCTGCTGTCCCGGGTCCGCCGCGGAGTGCTGCTGCTGCCCGGCCCCAGCGCCCCGCTCAGCCTGACCGCCGTGGAGAACCTCACCGACGCATGCCTGACCGCCGCCGACTGGCCGCCGGGCCCCTACAACATCGCCGACCCGGCACCCTACGACCGTGACCAGGCGATCCGCGACGTCCTGCACGCCCACGGCGTCAGGGCGCGAATCCGCCACGTCCCGGTGGCGGCCGCCCGCACCGCGGCGCACGCCGCCCACACGTTCGCCCGGCTACGCCCGCACACGCAGCCGTTCCTCACCCCCTACGCCGTGCACCAGCTGACCGGCTCCCTCACCCTGGACACCACCAGGGCCCGAGCCCAGGGCTGGGCCCCCCGCCACACCCTCACCCACTACACGACACGACTGAGCGGGGCGGCGGACGGCTGAGACACACCGGCGGCGCGGGCGCCGCGAGGCGGTGCTCGTGTTGCGTCACTCGCGTCCGCCCCTACGGTGAATACGGCGATCGTGTTGTTCAGGAGATGCGCGGTGAGGGATCTCGGAGCCCGATCGCCATGGACTCGGGAGTGTCTCTCCGGCGCGAGCCGGAGGCAGCGAGGTGAGTGAGCCCGCATGGATCCCACCCCTTCCTCGTCGTCCGGGCCGCCGTTCGACAGGGTCAGCGGTGCGCTGGCGGATTACATCCGCCGGGCCGGAACCGCCGAGGCCCCGGGTACTGCCGTTCCGCAGAGCGATCCCCGTGCCCGTCGGCCCGCGGGTGACGGCGCGGAGGCCGGAGGCCAGGAACAGATCCTCGGGGTGGTCGATCTCAACCCGAACCTGAGGATCACCAGTTTCAACCTGACCGCTGCTCCGTTCGCCGGGGTGAGGGTCGCGGCCGGGACCGCCTTCGCCGAACTGCTGCCCCCGGAGGACGTGCCGACGGTCACGCAACGGCTGCGGAACGTCCTCGAGACGCAGGAGGCGCACGTCGCCCGGGTCCAGCGCCTGCGCCGGGACGACGGGACGGAGCTGGTGGTCTCGATGAGCATCCTGCCGGCCGCGGCGCCGCAGGGAGGTCTGACGGTCTCCCTGATCGCCATGGCCAAGCGGCTGCACCTGTACGCGTCGGCGGCCGCGATCGGGACCTCACTGGACATCGGCGAGACCGCCCGTTCCCTGGCCCAGTCCCTGCTGGCCTGGGGAGACGTGGCCGCCGTCGACTTCGATTTCGCCGTGTGGACGGGCGAGGCCGTCACCGAACAGGCGCACGATCGCATCCGGCTGCGCCGGGCGGCCCTGGCGCCGGACCGGGCCTGGCCCGAGGGATATGTGACGTGCGGGGACAACCTGCCCCGCGGTGCGAGCCGTCTGCTGGTCGGCGCGGTCATGCGCGACGACGCGCCGCAGGCCGTCGTCCTCACCGACGGTGAGGCGATCGCGCGGGCCCTCGGCGATCCGCGGTTGGTGCGCGCTCTGGTGCCCGGCGGCCTGCGGGCGAACGTGGCATGCATACCGTTGGTCGTCGAAGGGCCGGAAGGCACGTCAGGGCCCGTCGTGCTGGGCGTGACGGAAGTGTGGCGGCGGCAGGAGCGCCCCTTCCGCGACAGCGAACTGTTCGACCGGCAGGAACTCGTGGCCAAGACCGCCCGTCACGTGGACCTGGCCCGCCGGCATCAGCGTGAGCACGCACAGGTCCTGGCGTTGCAGCGCCGGCTGCTGCCGCGTACCAGCAGCGACACCATCGAGGTGGCCACCGTCTACCAGCCCACCACCCCCGACAGCGCGGGCGTCGGCGGTGACTGGGTGAACAGCTTTCCGCTGCCCGGTGACCGTACCGCGCTGGTGGTCGGCGACGTCATCGGGCATGGCCTGGGGGCCGCGGCGGCCATGGGCCAGCTGAGCATGGAGGCCCGCGCGCTGTTGTCGGCGGGGCTGGGCCCCGGGGAGGTGCTGGAGCGTCTCGACGAGACGGTCACGCTCCTGGACGACACGGACGCGGGCCTGGCGGCCGGCTACAGCGCGCTGGGCTCGACGTGCTGCATCGCGGTCTACGATCCGGTCGACCACCGGGTGGTGATGTCCAACGCCGGACACCTGCCGCCCGTCCTGGTCCGTCCCGACGGGTCCGCCGCAACCGTCACGGCGCAACCTCACCCGGGCCTGGGAGCCGAGTTCGCCGTGCGGGAGCCGTTCGACGTGCACGAGTTCACCGCGCCGCCCGGCTCGCTTCTCGCCCTCTACACCGACGGTCTGGTCGAGGATCCGGTGGCCTCCATCGACGACGGCATCAGCCGCCTCAAGGACGTGGTGCGTGAGGTGCACCCGTGGGACGATCTGCAGCAGGCGGCGCGCCGCGTCGTCGCCGGTCTGGCCCCGCAGGGGCGCCTGCGCGACGACGTGACCCTGCTGCTCGCCCGGATGACCGGCCGCCACAGCCGGGACACCGCGACCTGGCAGTTGCCCGCGCGCGACGACACCCCCGCGCGCGCCCGCGCCCTGGCCGCTTCCCTGCTGCGGCGGTGGCGCACCGGCGACCGGACCCGGGACGACGCCGGTCTGGTGATCAGCGAACTGGTCACCAACGCCGTCCTCTTCGGCGCCGGACCCGTCACCCTGCGACTGGTGCGAGCGGGGCGTCGCCTGACCTGCGAGGTCGGCGACACCGGCAACAGCCGGCCGCGTCTGCGCCGCGGCGACGTACTCGACGAGGAGGGACGCGGCCTGCTGGTGGTCCACAAACTCACCACACGCTGGGGCGTACGGTGGACCGACACCGGCAAGGCCGTATGGGCGGAACTGGACCTGCCGCGCGTCCGATGAGACGACGGCCCCGCCGGGCGGGCCCAGCCTCCGGCCCTGCGCGAGTGCGGCTGGCGGCGGGGAAGCGGGCCGGCCCCCGCCGCGGAAGGCGCGAGTGTGCCGATCGCGTCGGGTTTCCGGGGGCCGCTGACCGGTCGGCTCGCGGCCCGCTCGTCCGTGGGGCCCGGCTCGCGGTCAGGCGGTGGACGGCAGGTGCCAGGTGGCCTGGACCAACGCCCGTTCGGTACCGGTCAGGTAGACGGCCGCCGCCAGCCATGCCCGGGCGTACGCGTCCGGGTCGGTGTCCTCCAGGCGGCCGAACGCGTCGCGGGAGCGGCGGGCGGCCTCGCCGGTCAGCTGCGCCGCGAGGTCGGCCGCCGTCGCGAAGCCGCTGCGGCGCAGCCGTGCCGTGACGCCGTCGCCCGGCGCTTCGGCGACGGTCCTGCGGCCTCCCGAGACGGCGATCTCCACCAGCCGGCGCAGCCGCCACAGCGGTGCTTCGGCCAGGGGGTCCGGGGGGACGTCGGTGGATCCGGGGGGCTGGTCGAGGGTTTCGGCGGGCGGGAAGTGGGCGGCCTCCAGACGGTCGTAGCCGAGGTCGGCGTGGCCGCTGAGGTCGGCGGGCAGCCGGAGGGTCGCCTCGGTGCCGGGCACCGGTGCGACGGCGAGCGGGCGGATGGTGGCGGCGCGGTCGGGGTCCAGCCGGCCGATGACGCGCAGACGGAGGCCGGGGCGGGACGCGAGACGGCGGAAGTTCGCCGTGTGGGCCAGGCCGGGGTGGCTGCTGGCCGGGGTGAGCCGGACCAGCAGGCCGTCCGCACCGCCGGGGCGCAGTTCCCGCGCGAAGATCCGGTCGCCCGCGGCGCCGGTCAGGACCAGGTCGCAGCCGATCAGTGCACGGTTCGTCGCGCCCTCCTGTTCCGGGTCGGCGTCGGCCGGTGCGCTCAGACGCTCGGCGACCGCCTCGTCCAGGGGGCGGGCGAACAGGGCGGCCAGCGGGCCGTCGGTCCAGGGCCGTCCGGTCAGCGGGGTCGCGCGTACCCCCTTGCCCGCTCCCAGACGGCCGTCCGGGGAGAGTGTCGCCCCGGAGACCAGCAGACCGCCGCGGGCGAGTCCCGCGTGGTCGAGGGTGTGCGAGCCGAGGGCGACAGTGGCGGTGCCGGCGCCCCGGGCCCGGGCCGCTCCGCCGGGTTTGACGTCGGCGACGGAGAACCACTGCCCGTCCTCCCCGACGAGATGGGTGACGACCCCGCCGTAGCCGGTGGCGGTGACGACCGGTTCGCGGCACACGCCGTGGACGCGGAGGCCGCCGCCCGGACGGTAAGCACGGCGGGCGGTGCCGATCAGGGCGGGGTCGGGGTCCTGCGCCGTCAGCCGGTGCGTGATGAGGAGCACCTCGCGCAGGCCGGCGACCAGGTCCGCCAGGCGGTGGCCCTCGTGGCGGGCACGGGCGCCGCGCACCTGGCGCACCACCCGCAGGGCCGCCGCTTCGGCACGGTGCAGACCGGCGAGTCGCGCGGTGTGCGCGGCGCGCAGCAGTTCCGCCTGCGGCACCGCTCCCGTCGCCGGCACCCCGCCCGTGAGGACGGCCGCGGCCGCCGACCAGAGCCCGCGCGCGGCGGCCACCTGGGCGGCGGTGGGCGGCGTGCTCGCGGGTGCCGGGGCCGCCACCGGACCGGCGGGTCCCGGTGCCGCGTCGGCCGCCGGGCCGACGGGTCCGGGGGTCCGGGCCGCCGACGCCGGGCCGGCGGGTTCCGGTGCGGTGTCCGCCGTCGCTTCGGCCGGTTCGGACGGGGCCGTGGTGTCGGCCGTCGCTTCGGCCGGTTCGGACGGGGCCGTGGTGTCGGCCACCGGGCACGCGCCGAGCACGGCCGCGCGATGCAGACAGCGCGGCGCCAGCAGGCAGGTGCACGTCACCTGCGCCGCTTCGGTGACCGCGCCCGACGGGCCGGGCACGAGAACGACCTCGGCGTCCTCGCCGCAGCGGACCCTGCGCGCGGTGCCGTCGTCGACGACCGGCGCGGCGGTGTACGTCTCCACGGCGGCGTCCAGCCTCTTGCGCAGCCGGGCGGTCAGCACCTCCACGGCCGCCGCCACCACGTCGGGCGCCGCCGGGGGCAGTTCGGGGTTCATCGGCTCTCTCCGCGCAGACGGTCGCCCACCCAGCGGGCGAGGGCTTGGGGACTGAGGGCGGCCACGGGCATCCCGGCCGCGACGAGTTGCCGGGCGACGGGCACCGAGTAGCGGGGCGCGCCGGTGTCGTCCAGGGCGGCGCAGCCCAGCAGATGCACCCCGGAGCCGGCCAGGGACCGTACCTCGCCCAGGAGTCCGCCCAGCGGGGCGCCCTCCTCGAAGTCGCTGACCACGACCACGAGGGTCCGGCTGGGGACGGTCACGAGTGTCCGGGCGTGGGCCAGTCCGGCGGCGATGTGGGTGCCGCCGCCGACCCGGACCTCCAGCAGCAGCGACAGCGGGTCGTCGACCCGGTCGGTGAAGTCGATCACCTGGGTGGAGAATGCCAGGAAGTGCGTCGACAGGGTGGGTACGCCGCCCAGGACGGCCGCGGTCAGCGCCGACCACACGACGGACGCCTCCATCGACGCGGACACGTCGACCACCAGGATCAGGCGCCAGTCCGCCTCCGTGCGGGAGCGGGTGGAGAACACGGGTCGCTGCGGGACGACCAGTGTGCGGCCGTCGGAGGTGCGGCGGGTGTGGGCCAGGTTGGCGCGCAGGGTGCGCGGCAGGTCGAGGCGGCCGCCGGGGCGGCGGGTGGGGCGCGGGGTGGCCAGTCCGGTCAGCGCGGGCCGCATCCGGGTGGCCAGTTCCCTGGCCAGTTCGTCCACCAGGCGGCGCACCAGCGGGCGCAGCCGGGCGAGGTGGTGTTCGGGCAGTCCGCCGGCGAGGGACAGCACGGAGGTCAGCAGGTCGATCGAGGGACGGACCGCGTCCGGGTCCAGCTCCGTCAGTACGTCGGTACGGCCCTGGTCGGCGGCGCGGGCCAGGACCTCCTCGCGGATTTCCGTGCCGAACAGTGCCTGCAGTTCCTCGGCCCACTCCCTGGCGGTGGGGAAGGACGCCTCCTGGCCGCCGCCCCGACCCTGGCCGTCGCCCCGGGCGAGGTCCGCGGAGCCTTCGCCGCGGCCCGCGCCGTACAGCTCGTCCAGGGCGTGGGCGTACCGGCGGGCGTGCTGCGGCAGTCTGTCGGTCTCCCGGCCGAGCAGGAGTCGCCAGCGGTCGGTGGGCGGGAGCTCGCGGGCGGCCCGCGGCGCGGGTCCGGGCCGGGGTGCGGGGTGTTCCGGGGCGGGCGGGGTGACGGGATGCGTCTCCTCGGTGGCGGGGTGCGTCTCCTCGGTGACGGGGTGCGTCTCCTCGGTGGCGGGGTGCGCCGGCCGCTCCGTGCCGAGCGGGAGGCCCAGGGCGGTGAGCGCGGTGCGGCCCGTGGTGTCCGCGGCCGTCCACAGGGCGAGCAGGTGGGGCGGGGCGTTCAGCGACAGGTCGACGCGGTGGCCGAGGCGTTCGGTCACCGTGTGCAGCAGCCGGTCGCGGCCGGCGGGCGTGAGGGTGTCGAAGCCGCCGCGCAGGGCCGGCAGCCGGTCCAGGAATTCCTGGTCGGACAGCGTGTCGATGCGTTCGAGGAGCGGGTCGAGAGCGCTGGGCGCCGACTGGAGCAGTGGTGCGGCGCCGCTCAGCAGCCCGGTGAGGCGACGGGCCAGCGCACGGCGTCCGTCGGGCGTGGTGGCCGTGTCGGTCCATCCGGCGGCGCGGGCGCCGAGGTCGGCGACGGGGTCCAGGTCGAGCAGGGCCCGGGAGGCCAGGGCGGCGCCCTGGACGAGGGGCGAACCGTCGCGGGCGAGGGTTCGCAGGGCGTCGTCCATGCGCAGCCCCAGGCGGTGTTCGCCGGCCCGTGCGGACAGTGCCACCAGGGCGGCGGCGTCCTGCGGATCGTCACTGCCCGCGAGTCCGGGCAGCGCCCGTACCGCCGCGTCCAGCAGTTCCGTGGCCAGCTGGGCGGCGGTCCGGCGGGCCTGGGGGGTGGTGCCGGGGAGGTGCTCGCGCCGCAGTGCTTCCAGCAGGTCGAGCGCGGTGAGCAGTTCAGGGAGGGTGGCGGTGGCGGGGAGCACCTCGGCGGCGTCCGTCAGGCGCTCGGCGAGCAGGGCGGGCAGGTCGCACCGGGCGGCCGCCTCCAGGCCGGCGAGGACCAGGGCACAGGTGGGTCCGCCGTCCGCCGCCTCCTTGCGGAACGTCTCGCGCAGGGTGCCTTCGGCGGCCAGGGCGGCGGTCACCCCCCGGGTGCCGGCCAGGTCCAGCCGTACCGGGACGGACGGGGACCAGGACAGCTGCCAGCGCGTGGTCAGGGCGGTGCCGTCGCCGGTGCCTGTCACGCGCACGGGCTCGCCGTATCCGGCCGCGCACACGGCGAGGCGCTGGAGCAGGATCTCGCGGCGGCCGTCGAGGGCGGAGCGGAGCGGGTCGAGGCGTATCTCGCGGGGGGCCGGGTCGTCGGGGTGGGGCAGCCGGAGGGCGGCGAGTTCCGCCTCCACGGAGGGGCCGAGACCGGAGCGGGGGGTGCCCGGCGCGGTCCGGCCGCGGTCGGTGCCGACCAGGACGGTCTCCAGGGCCCGTGCGAGGGCCCGGCCGCGGCCGAGGGGTTCCCCCTGGCCCATGACGGCGGTGAGCGCTTCCAGGATCTCGCCGCGTCCGGGGGCGGCGAGGCCGCGCAGCGCGGCCAGGTCGCAGGCGACCCGCAGGGTCTCCGCGGCCTCGCCGGTGCCCGCGGTGTGCCCGGCCGCACGCAGTTCCCGGCACACGTCGGTGATGGCGCGTGCCGCGGCCCGGCGCAGTTCCGCGGGGTCGCCCGCGGCGGTGAACACGGCCTGCTGCCAGCGCGGGTCGCGGATTCCGGCCGGGTATCCGGAGCGGGAGTCCAGCAGGTCGAAGGCGTACGGGACGAGGGAGGTGACGACCGCCGGCCCCTCGCCGACGTCAGCCGGCCGGCCGGCGGTGCTCCGACCGGTGGTGTCCGGCGCGGGAACCCGCGGAGCGGTCGGCGCGGGGACCCCCGTGGCCGTCGGCCCGGTGGTGCCCGCGGCTGCCGGCGCGGGGATGTCCGTGGCTGCCGGCGCGGGGATGTCCGTGGCGGTCGGGCCCGCGGTGTCCGCGGCCGTCGAGCCGGTGACCTCTGCGGCCGTCGGCCCCGCCGTGTCCGCGGCGGCCGACCCGGCGGTGTCCGGGCCGGTCAGTGCCGGGGCGTGGAAGGCGCCCACGACGGCCGCGACCCGGCGTCCGCCCTCCCCCGCACGGGCGATGGTCTCGCGCATGTGGGCTTCCCGGGCCAGGTCGGCCCCGGCGACGACGCCGGCCGACTCGGCGTCGCGGCGCAGCGCCCAGCCGACTCCGAGGGCGGCCCGGCGGATCGCCTCCGGCGTGCAGCCGGGGGCGAGGACCTCCACGCAGCGGTCCCACAGGTCGTCGCCGTCGCGGCCGGTGCCGGCGGCGGCGAGGGCGTCCGCGAAGGGGGCGGGTCCGGGTCCGGGTCCCGCCTCGGCGACCGCGGTGCGGGTGTCGCCCGCCGACGGGGCCGCCTCGGTCTGCCAGCGCGGGTCGGACATCGGCAGGTCGCAGCAGACCACGTCGGCGCCGTGCTCCCGGGCCCAGCGCACGGCGGCGAGTTCGGGCGAGAAGTCGGCGAACGGGTAGAACCCGAGCCGTCCGCCCGCGCCGGTCCCGGCCAGCGCGACGGGCGCGACGGTCCCCGGGGCGGCCAGGTGCGCCAGCCACGGCTGGAACTCGGCGGGCAGTTCCACGCACACGACCTCGGCGCGGCAGGCGTCCAGCAGGGCGGGCACCGCGGCGGCCAGGGCCGGGCTGTGGTGGCGGACGCCGAGCAGGTAGGGCTCGGTGTGATCGGCGAGGGCGGCGACGGCCGCCCTCGGTTCCAGGGCAGTCGTCACCGCAGGTTCTCCCGCAGGTCCCACAGGCGGCGCCACAGCGCCGACCCGTCCTCGGCGCGGCGGCGCACCGGGCCGTCCCAGTAGCCCAGCAGTCGCGCGTGGTCGGCCGGGTCGTCCTTGCGGACCACGCCGAGGAGGTGGCCGGGGACGAGGTCGAGGGCGTCGCCGCCGGGCAGGTAGGCGGTGGCCACGCCGAGCGAGACGGCGACCTGCACGGCTTCGGCGGTGGACATCACCGTGCTGGGCCGCTCCACGTCCCAGCCCTCCGCGGACCGGCCGGCCCGCAGGTCGCGGAAGGCGGTGACCAGGACGTCGAGGACCGCGTCGTCGACGCCGAATGCGGCGCCGGCCCGTTCGACGGCGGCGGTGGCCTGTCGCCGGACGAGCGCCGTCTCGGCCTCCACGTCCCCGATGGGGTGCACGGTCTCGAAGTTGAAGCGGCGCTTGAGCGCGGCGGACATCTCCGACACGCCACGGTCGCGCAGGTTGGCGGTGGCGATGACGGTGAAGCCGGGGGCGGCGGCGACCTGGGCGTCGTCCGTGCCGGACAGCTCGGGGACGCTCATCCGGCGGTCGGACAGGATCGACACCAGGGCGTCCTGTACCTCGGGCAGACAGCGGGTGATCTCCTCGACGCGCGCGACCCGGCCCGCGCGCATCGCCGCCAGCACCGGCGAGTCGACCAGGGCCTGCGGGGTCGGGCCCTGGGCGAGGAGCAGGGCGTAGTTCCAGCCGTAGCGCAGGGCGTCCTCGGTGGTGCCGGCGGTGCCCTGCACGGTCAGCGCGCTGGTGCCGCTGACGGCGGCCGACAGCAGTTCGGAGAGCATCGACTTGGCGGTGCCGGGTTCGCCGACCAGGAGCAGGCCGCGCTCGCCGGCGAGGGTGACGACGCACCGCTCGACCAGGGCCCGTTCCCCGATGAACTTGGGGGTGATGACCAGCTTGTCGGGCAGGGTGGCGTGGGGCTTGGGCAGGGTGAGGGGCTGGTCGGCGCTGCCGCAGACGAACGTGACCACGGAGCGGGGGGTGAGCCGCCAGCCGGGCGGGCGGGGGCCCTCGTCGTGGGCGGCGAGGAAGGCGAGTTCGGTGGCGTGGCGTTCCTCGGCGGGCAGTGTCTGCCGGGCCGGGAGGGTCGGCGCCGTGTCGGTGTGCGTCATGGGTGTCCTAGGTGGGCGTGCGTGAGAAGCGTGAGCAGGGTGTCGCCGGGCAGCGCCCGGCGGGGTCGGTGCCCGGGAGGCACTCGGCGCGTCGCGCGGTGCGGCCGACCGGCAGGCGGCCGGGTCCGGTGAGGCCGGCCGGCGCGCGGCCGGAGGCGGTGAGCGGGGATGCGGGGGTGCCCGACACCCCGCTCACCGGCCGGGCGGGTTCAGCGGCGGCGTCCGCGGCTGCGCCGTACCTTCAGTTCCTCGAAGCGGGGCGCGTCGCCTTCCCGGACCCGCTGCCAGGCCCGGCGGAACAGGTCCGCGGCCGGCTGGGTCGGCACGAGGGCGGCGAAGGGGGTGTGCTCGCCGTTCACCGCGTCGTACAGCGGCAGCTTCCACCGTTCCAGGGGGAGGCGCGGGGCCGACTGCTCCACCCAGCCGCCGGGCAGGAACAGCGAGCGGCCCGCGCGGGCCCGGTCCGCGCCGATCACCAGGTCGGTGGCGGCGAGTTCGGTGCGTGCCGCCTTCAGGCGGGCCGGTTTCCAGCCCGTCCAGCGCGCCGTCATCCGGTCGGTCGGGTCGGGCAGGGCGAGCAGCATCAGGTAGAGGGCGGCGGCGTCCTCGCCGATGCCGTACTCCCCGGCCGCCTCGGTCACCAGGTCCGGCACCGAGCGGGAGGGGTCCTGCGGCCACCAGGTGCCGTTCTTGCCGCGCTCCCCCGCGATCGGTTCGCCCGGGTCGGCGAGGAGGGCGGCGAAACGCGGGTCGCGCACCAGGCTCAGGGCCACCTCGGCCGCGTAGGGCCGCTGGCCGTCGACCCGGATCGCGGGCAGGTACGGGTCCTGGCCGGCCGCGTCGAGCAGCGCGACCCGCAGTCCGGGGGCGGGCTGGTCGTCGTGCGTGGGCAGGATCACCGCGCCGTAGCGGACGAAGTTCTCGCCCGTCTCGGTGGGGGTGCCCGCGGTCTTGCGGAAGTCGGGGAGGCTGATGTACCGGCCGAGGTCGAGCACCAGGCCGGGGTGGGCCACCCGCTCGCGGAGGGCGGTGAGCGCGGGCGGCAGTGCGGCGCGGAGCGGGTCGCCCGCGGGCAGCCGGTGGGCGAGCCAGGCGAGGACGTCCACGGAGCCGACGAGGGTCTGCTCGGTGAATCCGGGCGCGTCGCCGACGGGCCGTACCCGGTCGCCCTTGACCGCCCATTCGAGGTCGTGGCCGAGGCGGGGGTCTCCGGCCGGGTCCAGCAGGGCGGGCAGGGCCTGCCGTACGTCCCACCGGGTGTGCCTGAGGGAGCGGACGGCGTCACCGAGGACGTCTTCGGGCAGGGCGGTGCGCCGGCCGACCGCCTTGATCCAGACGTCGGCGGCGGCCCGCACGTCGGGGCCGTCGGTCCACAGCCGCGCGGGGTCGGCGGGCAGCAGCGCCCCGACCACCGCGGTCCGTACGCCGGCGTCGAGCGTGCCGAGTTCGTCCTTGGCCACGGCGGCCGGAGCGGCCTTGACGCCGATGAGGGCCCGTGTGTCGGCGGTGAGGAACGTCCGCTGGTGGGCATCGACCTGGGGCAGGCCGGCCACGATCAGCCGGGCCGCCGTGTCGGTGACGCCGGTGAGCCGGGCGAACTCGGCGGCGGCCTCGGGGAACCAGGGCGCGGGTCCGCGGACGGCCAGTTCCGCGAGGAGCCCGCGGATGCGGCCGGGGTCGGCGTCGTCGCCCGGCGGGAGGCAGGAGACGAGGGTGTAGGGCTGGGGGGCCTCGAAGCGTCCCGTGGGGTCGTGGAAGAAGCCGTCGAAGGTGCAGTCGGCGTCGTCCAGCCGTCGGTCTCCCAGCAGGGCGAGGAAGGCGCCGCCGCCCAGCGGCAGCAGGCCGTTCCAGGCGCCGTCGCGCCACAGGCCCGACGGGGTGCGCAGCGGTCCGCTGGGCAGGCGCACGGTGACCTTGCGCCAGCGCGCGGACGCGTCGGGCGCGGTCAGGCCGAGCGTGTCGAGCCCGGTCAGCAGGGCGCGCAGGACGTCGCGGTGCTCCTCGCCGGTGACGGCGGACGCCGTGCGGTAGGCCAGTGCGGCGCTGCGGGCCAGGAGCGTGCCCAGCTGGGGGTCCGCCACGTCGATCTCGGCACCGTCCAGGTGGAGGCTCCTGGTGCGCTCCTCGGGGACGGGGGCGCCGGTGAGGCCCGCGGCCCGGGTGAGGGTCCGCAGGGCGCGGAAGACGGTGTCCGAGCCTTCGCGCTGGTTCCACCAGTAGCCGGGGCGCACGCCCAGCCCGTTCATGGCCTCGCGGAGGGCGGTGTCGGAGGGGCCGGCCGGGCCGTCGTCCGTCCCGGGGCCGTCTTCGAGGGCGTGGGCGAGGCGCTGGGCCGCGGCATCGAGGACGGCCTGCTGGCCGGCGGCGTACCGCACGACCCCCGCGATGCCCGCGACCAGCGCCGGGTGGCTGACGGGCAGCAGGGCGCCGACGGCCTTGGGCAGGGCCTCGGTGTCGTCCTGGGCGGCGGCCGTCAGCAGGGCGGCGGCCGTGTCCCGGTCGATGTTCCGCAGTGCCTTGGAGGCGACCGGGTCGCGGGGGGTGCAGCTCTCCCAGTACTGGACCGGCGGCAGCAGCAGCGTGCCTTCGCCGAAGACGCCGGGGGTGCGGTCGGTCTTGGCGACGGAGGTGACGACACCGTCGGGGTCGACGATCTCGAGCTGCCAGTTGTTGCGGACGACGGCCCGCGCCCGGTCGTCGCCGGGGAAGACGACGAGGGCGGAGGGCGCGCCGGTGCCGGCGGGCAGGGTGATGCTGTGTCCGGCGAGGTCCTCGGCGCGCAGGGCGCCGCCGGGCAGCTCCACGACGCGCAGGCCGACGAGGCCGCCGACGGGTGCGCAGGCGGGGCCGGGGTCGGTCGTCGGCGCGGGCAGCAGCCGGCCGGTGAGGAAGGTGCTGCCCTCCGGGGCGTCGCGCAGCGCGTCGGCGAGGAAGGCGGGCCGGCTCATGCGTCCGAGGCCGCCCGTGGCCGGGTCGTACTCGTACCAGCCGTGCGTCTGCGGGTCGTCGGAGCCTGCGTGCCACACCCAGTGCGAGGATCCGTCGAAGAGGAGCGGCCGGTCCTCGGGCACGGTGGTGTCCCCGGCGTGCAGGACGCCGGTGCCGGTGGTCCGGCCACCGCCGGGCAGGGGCAGGGTGTGCGGCAGGGTGCCGCGGTACCAGTCCATCTCGGTGCTGCGGATCCGCTCGGGTCCCTGGAGGTCGTGGACGTGGTCGGCGCGGGTGTGCCAGTAGCCGCGCAGGCCGTCCCGTCGGGTGTGCCAGTAGACGAGGACTTCGCCGTCGACGAGGTGGAAGCCAGGGTCGCCGAGCGCGTCGTTCGCCGGGATGCGCAGGTCGTGGGTGAGGAGGGTGCCGCCGGGGCCGATGACGCGGGCCTGTGCGGAGCCGGCGACGACGAGCTGCGGCCAGGCGTCCGCCACCAGGATGTCCTCGACGTTCGCCTTGGGCACGAGGGCGGCGGTCGCCTCCTCCCAGGCGGGCCAGCCGAGTTCGTCGAAGAGGCCGGCCCGCAGGGTGCGTACGACGACGGGCGCCAGGTCGGTGGTGACGGCGGCGCGCACGTCCTCCTCGGCCAGTGCCAGCGCCACGGCCGGAAGCCATTTGAGCCGGTTGAGCGCGTCGGGCAGTTGGGGCAGGCCGACGGCGGTGAAGTTCCGGGCGACCGAGCGGACCCATTCGGTGAGCAGGGGGCGGCCGCCGGGCGACGCGGCGAGCAGGCGGCACGTGCGGACTCCGTCCTCGTTGTTCCCGAGGCGGTCGGCGCCGCGGTGGAACGCCGCGTGGAACCGGGAGTCGGCCGACAGCGCCAGCAGGTCCCGCTGCCCGTCCCCCAGGGACCACTGCGACAGCGGCAGGCTCGTCTTCTCGTCGGGGGCGGCGACGGGGATGTCCAGGGACAGCAGCAGGTCGATCAGGTCGATGTCGTGGCCGACCGTCAGTTCCTTGCCGTCGGCGAGGAGTTGTGCGCGCAGCGGGTCGGCGATCCGTTCCACCAGGGCGTGCAGCGCGGGCAGGCGGCCGGGGCCTCGCCAGTGCGTCCTCTCCTGGTGGAAGGCCAGGAAGCGTTCCACCCAGCCCGCGGTGCCGTCGTCGGGCCGCTGGTCCTCGGGCAGCGATGTGTCCCACAGGCCGGCCGTGGCCCCGGAATCGTCCAGCAGTCGCAGCCAGATCTCGGACAGTTCGCTGTCGCGCCTGACCGGCAGCAGGTTCAGCAGGGTGCCGCGGACCCGCGGGTCGCGGGTGGCGAGGGCCGCCAGGGCCGCGCGGTGTTCCCGCCACCAGCCGGCCGTGGCCCACATGGTGGCTTCGAGGCCGAGCAGTTCGGACAGGTAGTCCTGTTCGACCTGGCCGGCGTCCCGGCCGGCGGCGAGGGCCAGCTTGCGCAGGCTCTTGGCCATCTGGGTGGAGGGCGGCATGCCGCCCGCGGTCCGGCGCAGGCACAGGCGGGTGAAGCGGTGCAGCGCCTCGTCGGCCGGGAGCCGGGCGGCGAGTTCCTTGGCGTAGGCGGTGAGCACCGTCACCGGGAGCGCGCCGGCCAGCGCGAACTCCAGGAACACGGCGTCCAGTCGCTCCTCGTCGACGGGCAGTCCGTGCTGCGCCTCCGCCTTGCGGGCCCGCGTGAACATCTGCGCCGCGTAGGAGCTGTTCTCCTCGGCGAGGAAGACGCGTCCGACCTGTTCGTAGAAGACCGGCAGGAAGTGCGGTACGGATGCCGCGAGCTGCTCGCCCAGTTGCAGGCAGGCGTCCAGGGCCGCCTTGGGGCGCGACCGGGCCTGGCGGGCCGCGCGCTCGAGGTCGGGTACGACGGCGAGGGCGTGGTGTCCGTCCTCCGGGTGGTGCACCAGCACCCACTCGGGGAAGCCCAGCGACTGGCGCAGCCCCAGTCCCACGACGACCGGTTCCCTGTCCTGTTCGAGGCCGAGGTATTCGGCGGCGAGGTCTTCCGCGGCGCCCAGTTCACCGGCCACCAGCCGTACCACCACCCGGTCGTCGAGTCCGGGGTGACGGTACGTCCGCGCGGTCAGCGGCACGGCCCGCTCTCCGGCGCCCCGCGTGTCCGGCGGGAGCACCGCGCCCGCCGTGAGTGCCTCCTCGTGCTCCATCTGCGTTCCCCCGCTCACGCGCTCTTGCCTTCCTCGATCACACGGCCGGCGTACAGCGCCGCGGCCATCCGCATCCCCTCCGACCACGCCACCGGGCCCACCTCGGGCAGCGGCAGGGCACGGCCGTCCCCGTCACGCCAGGTCAGGGTGCCGGTGGACACCGCGTCCTCCCAGTAGGGTTCTCCGATCCACACGGACGCCTCGACCGTGGAGCCCGCGTCCCGGACCCGGGCGGTGGCGTAGCCGCCGCAGACGCGGTAGCCGAGCGACGTGGCGCGGGCGGCCAGGGCGAACCGGGAACGGTAGGAGCCGCCGGAGAAGTCCCCCACCTGGGTGGCCTTCGGGTCGAGGCCGGCGGGCCGGCGCCAGACGGCTCGGTGGATCTGTTCGACGCGCTGGACGATGCCCAGTTCGGCCGCGAACTCGCGGAGGTCGTCGAGGTCGGGGAGGGTGACCGGATGCGGCAGGGTGACCGTGGACGCGGACAGCCGGACGGTCTCCCCGTCCAGGTCGACCACCTTCAGCTCACCGGAGTCGGTCACCCCGCGCAGGAATCCGGCCTCGTCCGGGTCGTCGCCGATCACCACCAGGTCGCGCAGCGCCGACTGCCAGGCCTCGTCCGGCCACACCCGGGCCAGCAGGCCGGTGGGCACCGGCAGGGACGACACCATCCAGGCGTCGACCTGCGCCACGCACGACGCGGCGTGCCGGTCCAGCCATTCGGCGAACCGTCGCAGCCGGTCCACCTCCGGGTGGTCCTTCAGCGCGCGCGGCAGGGACTTGAGCTGCCGTCCGGCCGCCCTCCCCTTCGTGGCGCGCGCCGCCACCCGTCCCTCCACCAGGGCGACCTCATACCCGTCACCCGCCGACAGCCAACCCACGAGCCCCCACCTTCGGACCAAGACATCACGAAGAAAGCACAGTTCACCGGGGTGATCCCGGCGCCAGTGCGACGATGGGGAGAACGTTAGGGGGGACCACTGACAATCGGATACCGGGTACCCGACCGGCGGCCCGCTCCCGACATCATTCTCGGCGCAAGCCTCCCACGGTGCCGGGCGGTTCATCGGTCGCTGGGAGCAGGTCCTCCGCCCCAGGCGCGCCGGCGGAAGCGGCAGCGGGTCGCCGGAGGCGCCGGCGAACCTCACGGTGACCGGCGCCACCAGCAGCAGCGTCTCGCTGTCCTGGAGCGCCTCGTCCGGTGCCGCCGGTTACGACGTCCACCGCGACGGGCGGCAGGTGGGCAGCACCGCCGGCACGTCCTTCGCCGACAGCGGCCTGTCCGCCTCGACCTCGTACACCTACACGGTCAGGACCCCACGACGGCTCGGGAGGCACATCGGCCGCCTCGGGCAGCGTCTCGGCGACCACCCAGGGCTCGGGGAGCGGTTCGGGCTCCGGCTGCGCCGTCACCAACAGGCTGGTCAACTACTGGTCCGGTGGCGTCACCGCCGAGGTGACGGTCACCGACACCGGCACCTCCACCAGCAGCGGTTGGCAGGTCGGCTGGACCTGGCCCGGCGCCCAGAAGGTGACGACCGCCTGGAGCACCAGGCTGACGCAGTCGGGTTCCGCGGTCACGGCCTCGAACGTCGACTCAGCTGACCGGCGCGCTCCCGGGAAGGGGGCGGGCGCGTGGGACCGGCGCGCCCGCCCCTCGGCCTGCGGTCTTCACGCGGCGGTGCCGTCGGCGTCCATGGTCATGCGGGCGATGTGGAGGGCCAGGTAGGAGACCTCGTCCTCGGTCAGGCGTTCCCCCAGGCGCAGCTCGACGACGGTGGCGAGTTGCTGGGCGGTGTGGGTGGCGACTGGGTAGTGCCGGCGGATGCCTTCGCCGAGGGCGACTTCCTGGCCCTTGAGCTGGCGGTGCTGCTGGATGCGGACGAAGAGGTAGCGGACGTGGGTGATGAAGCGGGCAGCGCTCATGGAGTCGTGGGAGACGTCCAGTCCGTAGCGTTCCCGTACGACGGCGAGCATCTGCTGGATGACCCCGGTCATCGTGTAGGTGAAGGACAGGTCGCCGGAGACGAAGCCGGCGTTGACCAGGTGCAGGGCGAGGGCGGTCGCCTCGGATGCCTCCAGTCCCGGGCGGATGTGCTTGTTGATGGCCTGCAGCAGGACCCGGGCCTGGGCGTACTCGGTGGCGTACAGGGTCTGGACCTCGGCACGCAGCGGGTAGTCGACGGTGATGCCGCGGGCGGCGCGGTCCAGGGCTCCGGCGACATGGTCGGCGAGCGCGATGGCGAGGGTGGGCCGGGTGGAGTCGGGCTTCTCGATGCCGGTCTCGCCGAGGGCGCTCACGACGGCCTGCAGGACGTCCTGGCTGATGAGGGCGAGGGCCTCGGCCAAGTGGTCGGGGTCACGGCCGTCGGCGGGGACGAAGACGCGCTCGATCAGCGCGGGGTCCACGCGTTTGCCCGGGCGGGAGCTGAAGCCGATGGCGCGCCCGGTGAGGATCACCTCCTGGCCGTTCTCCTCGCGCGCGAGGACCACGTTGTTGTTCAGGACCCGCAGCGCCTTCACCGCCGGCCCTCCTTTCTGTCCGTGCCCGTCCTCCTGTCCGGCCACCCATCCTGCACAAGACTGCGCGGCGCGTGCACCCGTCACATGTGGTGACGGGTGCACGCGCCGGACGGGTGGCGGGTGTCAGCGCCGCACGGTCACCACAGGGGTGCCGGGGGTGACGTCGTGCCCGGTGTGGGGCTCGACGGAGGCGAGGCCCGCGGTGTTGAGGATGGTCATGAGGGTGACGGTCGGGTGCTCGGCGGCGCGTACGGCGTCCAGGTCGACCTCGGCGAGGAGGTCGCCGACGGTGACCATCTGGCCTGGCTCGACGCGGACGTCGAATCCTTCCCCGTTCATCTGGACGGTGTCGATGCCGATGTGGATGAGGATCTCGATGCCGTCCGCGGTGCGGATGCCGAAGGCGTGGCCGGTGGCGGCGACGGTGACCAGCTCGCCGTCGGCGGGGGCGACGATGCGGCCGTCGGCCGGCTCGATGCCCACGCCCTCGCCGAGCGCGCGGGAGGCGAAGACCGGATCCCCGACCTCGTCGAGGCCGACGACACGGCCCGCGACCGGCGCCGCAACGTCGATGCCCTGCCCCGCGTCCGAGCCGTCGACAGCGCCGGCGGCAGCGGCGACCGCGGGCGCGGAGCCGGCCGCAGAGCCGGCCGCAGCAGCCGGGGCGGTGGCGCCGATGGTGACGAGTTCGCGCTCGTCGGCCGCCGCCTCACCGTCGGTGGCGGCAGCCGCGGTCTCCGCGCGGGCGGCTGCCTCGGCCGCGTCGCGCTCGGCGTTGGCCTGGGCGCGCTCCTCGGGGGTGCGGTAGTCGGAGACGTAGACGAGGACCATGGCGGTGACGAAGGCCGCGCTGATCGCGATGAGGTAGACGGCCGCCGGGGAGAACACCGGGATGGTCAGCAGGGAGGTGAAGGCGAACACCTTGGTGTCCACGCCGCCCAGCACGCCCACGATCACACCGCCGACGGCGCAGCCGACCAGCATGCGGGGGTAGATCCGCTTGAAGCGCAGGTGGATGCCGTAGAGGGAGGGCTCGGAGATGCCGCCGAACAGGCCCGCGGCCAGCGCGCCGACCGCGGTCTGCCGCATCGTCGGCTCACGGTGGCGGATGGAGAGCAGCAGCACACCGGCGGTCGCGCCGAAGCAGGCGAAGTTCCATGCGCCCATCGGGCCCTGGATGAAGTCGTAGCCGATGGTGTTGATGTTCTGCAGCATGAGCGCGTTCAGCGGCCAGTGCAGGCCCAGCGGCACCAGGAACGGGTACAGCAGCGGGATGATGATCGCGAAGACGATCGGGGCGTTGCCGTTCAGCCAGGCCAGGCCCGAGCCGATGCCGTTGCCGGCCCAGACGCCCAGCGGGCCGATGAGGAACGCGGTCACCGGGATCATGATCAGCATGCTGAAGAACGGCACGAACACCAGTTGCAGGTTCTCCGGGAAGATCCGCTGCAGACGCTTGTAGACCAGCGCGAGCAGGGCGACCATCAGCAGCGGCACGAACACCTGGCCGCCGTAGTCGTTGAGCTGCATCGGCAGCCCGAACACGTGCGCCACGGACTCGCTGGTCCCCAGCGTCTTGTTGGTGGTGGTGGTGACGCCCGGGACCTTCGAGCCGATCATGCCCGTGAAGTTCGGCGTCATCACGGCGGCCATCACCGTCGCGCCCACCCATGGGTCGATCTTCAGCTTCTTCGCCGCGTTGTAGGCGACCATGATGGGCAGGAAGTACAGCACCGACCGCCACATCGCGTCCACGAACACCCAGCTCGCGGACTTGTCCGCAGCCCGGAAGTCGACCGCGCCCACCGCGTCCAGCACGGAGGCGATCGCGATGATCAGGGAAGCGCCCAGCAGCACGCCCAGCAGCGGGCGGAACGAGTCCGACAGGTACTCGAAGAAGTTGTCCAGCCACGCGAACCGGCCACGGCCCTTCGCGCGGATGGCGGCCTTCACTTCCGCGTCCGACTGCGGGCGCGCGCCGGCCTTGCTCATCGCGGGCAGGTTCACGATGTTCGCGTAGACGCCGGCGACGGCTCCGCCGATCACGATCTGGAGGCGGTCGCCGGACTGCGGCACGGTGCCCATCACGCCGTCGAGGGCGTCGAGGGCGGCCCGGTCGGCCTTCGTGCCGTCATGAAGCTGGAAACGCAGTCGCGTCGCGCAGTGCGTCAGGCTCTCGACATTCTCCGGTCCGCCCACACCGCGGAGGATCTCCTCCGCCAGTGCGCCGGCCCCGGCAACGGGTGTAGTCATGATGCGTCCCTGCATCCCTGTTTTCTCGCCGTCCTGCTTCGGTCCACGACCTCTCACCCCAGGATTCGGGCAACAAAAAAGGCCCAGGTCACGCCAGCGGCGTCACCCAGGCCTTGCCTTCCCTCAAACAGATGCCGAGCGTGGCACCGCACGAAGCGGTGACGACGACAGCCTCAGGAAGTAACAATCCTGTGATCAAGATCGATCAAGCTCACCCTAGCACCCGGCACACCGGCCCCTCGATACCGGCGTTCTGTAATCCCCGACACATCACCGTGAGGTCCGTCGCGCCGCCGCGGAGCGCACGCCCGGGCGGGCCGGTGATACTCCCGCCGCGGAAGAAAAGAGGCGACGAGGGCAGGATTCGAACCTGCGTCCACCCGGGATGCGAGCCGGGCGCTCCTCCGCAGAGCTTCCTCGTCGCCGTTGTGATCATTGCTGGCGATGTGGCGCGGGTCAACTGATTTGCGGGCCCGGCTCGGCGAGTTCCTCGCCTTCGGTCACAGCCACTCCTGGGCAGCGGCGCGCTTGTCCTTGCCGGAAAAGACCCCTGCCGACCGAAGCGCGCCGGCCATGAGAGGGTCCGCCACGGCGACTCCGTGCACCAACTCGGGCGTGCGCCGGAAAGGGACGGCTTCGGCTGTCGGCCTGGGGGCGGTCCAGGCTCCGGCCACCGGGTCCACCCGGTGCCGGGCGCAGACTGCTTCGACGAGTGAACGTGGGCATTCCTTCTCGCCCCGGAGGACTTCCCAGGGCAGCGGAAGCTCCGCCCACACGTAGGTGTCCGGGTGCAGTCCGCCGCCGCTCATGCGGTGCCAGTGGGCGACGTCGGCAGCCATGAGGCGGGGGACCTTGCCGGGGCAGACACGATCCAGGATCTCGTGTCGGCCCAGTTCCTCGAGCAGCGCGAACCAGTGTGCCCGGGCCGTGTTCCATGCCTGCGCGGCCTGGTTCCACGTCGACGAGTCGTCGCCGCGGCGCACGATCATCGTGTGGCGTTCCAGCGGATGCCGGTTCCAGGCGTCTTCCAGCAGGTCGGCGACCTGGCGCAGGAAACGGTTCCATCGGACCAGCAGTTGTGTGAGGTGCTGGTCGGACACGTGGGCCAGCACTTCGGCCGTCGGGTGCACATACGCGACCGCGTGCCAGCAGGTCCGCTCGGGAGCATCCCGCAGGCGCTGGAACAGGGCCTCTGCGACCTCGTCGTAGACCCGGCGTTGCCGGCCGTTGGTGAAGACGCTGCGCATGTAGCCGCGCGCCGTCATGTATGCGATGAAGGCTGCCGAGTCCGCGTCGGCGGCGAACAGCTCGTACGGCAGGGCGTGAGCGAGCGCGCCCTTGCCGGTCATCGTCACTTCGCGCCGCTGTTGCTCGTGGACGAGCCGGGCCAGCTTGGCTTCCATCCGGCGCAGCAGCCGGAAGCGTTTGTTGTACTGGCGCTTCGAGACGGCGTCGAGGCCCGCCGCCGTGCGTTCGGCCCGGTTGAGGCGGTCCCAGCCGAAGTCGTTCTGCCCGTACGACCGGCCGATCTCCTCCCCCGCGCGCCGGATCACCGCCTCGATCTCGGCGGGATCGTCGCCGGCACTGCCCGGCAGTTCCGGCACGCACGTGAACAGGTCCGCCGCTCGGGCGAGTTGGCGTTGCGCGCCGACGGGACACGCGAACTCCTCCAGCATGGAGGTGTAGCCGTGCCAGAGGTTGCGCAGCGAGTGCTCGGCAGCCTTGGCGAGTGCCCCCTCGGTCGCCGTGTCGAGGGCGGTGCCCTGCGCGGTGTGCAGGTCCTGGACGAGCCGGGCCACATCCTCCGGGCGTTTGCGCAGTGTCAGTGACGCGTGCAGTTCACGGAGCAGTTGTTCGACCACGGGCGACGGCATGGGCGTCACCTTGTCATCCGTCCCGGCCCGGGCTCCACTGTTTATCCGTCTGCGCAGACCCCCTGCGAGTGCGCAACAGCCCGCTCAGGCTTGCCCGTACCCCGCCCCTGGGGCGCGGCGCCACGCTCCGTCGCCGTTCCGTGGAACGTCGACAGCTACGGAACGAGTGCGCTGCGCCCGAGCCGACCGGTCCGATGCGCAGCACGGTCCCTGAGGGATCGCTCGCCGCTGTCACGTTCATGGTCCCGCTGCCCCCGGAGGGCGTGGCATCGATCTGATACGCGTCGGGGTCACCGTTTCCGATTCCCACCTCGATCACGGCCCGGGAGTTCGGCGGCAGCGTCACCTTCGTCTCATGGCCGGCGTCGTCGCGGTGGACGGAGACCGAGACGGGGCCGCGGATGGACGGCACCGTTCCCCGGACATCCCCGGGGCTTGAAGCAGCGGTCGTGGTGAGGGGCGTGTCGGGACCGGCACCGACGGCTTCCGCCTGGCCCGGACCCAGGAGAAGCGCCGCCGCAACGCCTGTCGCGCGTCTGCCGGCGGGTCCGGGCCGTTCACCGGTGCCCCGGCTCGCCGGCCGCCCACCGGTCGACGGCTGTCACCAGAGCTTGTCGATCTCCCCCGGATACAGCTCGATACGGGAATGACGGAACGACGCCCGGGCCTGCCGGCCCCCGGGCGAGAAGAAGTCCGCCATGGTGACCTTGTCGAAACCGGGCCGGTCACTGGGGAACGGAGCCCGCGGTGTCCCTCCGACGAGTACGGCTCCCGGAAGCACAGGCCAGCCCGCACTCTCGTAGAACGCCTGAAGCGGGCGATCACACGTGAACAGGCCCAGGTCCAGGCTCAGGGTGATCATCTTCTCCCGGGCCGCTGTCACCAGTTGCCGGCCGTACCCACGGCCACGTGCTTCCTTCCTCGTCACCACGGTGCTCAGCCCACCAGCCGAAAAGCGACGTCCGGCGTGGACGATCTCCTTGGACAGGATGTCCAGCGCGGCCAGGACGGTTCCCCCGTCCACGAGCAGCATCGACAACGGCCGCAGTGCAGGATCGTGGCTGGGGGTGTCAACAGGAACGTCCGGCACAGGCTCGGACGGCCATGCCTGCTCTTGGATCTCTCTCACCTGGACACGCAAGTCGGTGGGAGTGGCTGCTTCCGGGAACGACAGGATCTGCACGCGCCGATTGTGCTCACGCACCTCGCAAGCGCAAGCGATGTGATCGACTCACGGCGTCGCCGGACGGGGCCGGAGCGCGTCAGACTCCAGTCGGTATCTGTGTCCCCTGCGCGGAATGGAGGCGCCAGCCCGCAGCCGGGTCGAAGGCGAACACGTGGGTGTAGCGGCTGCCGGCGGTGAAGGTGGTGCCGTCGGCGTTGGTGAAGTTCATGCTCGTCCTTCCGACGGTGATGCCGATGTCGCCGATGAAGCGCACGACGGCCTCGGCGGGAAAGGGCTGGACGGCCGGGAACGTGACGGCTCCCGACCTCACCAGGCTGAGCAGGTCGAACTTCGTCGCTATCGCTCCGTCGCTGAGGCTCACCAGGAGGAAGTCGTCCGTGAGCAGTTCGTCGAGCACGGTGACGTCGCCTGCGACCAGGGCGTCGAAGAAGCGCTGGTCCTGGTCGAGCAGGGACTCGCGCGTCCCAGGGTGGTTCGGGGTGGTCATGGCGTCCTTTCCAGGGGTGGAGGAGTACGGAGACCGTGCGGGCGTCGACCCGCCGGTTCCCGCACCGTTCGAGCGTCTCGGCCGCGGTTGCCGTGGCGGTTCCCGCAGTCGGCACGGGTGGTGACGTGAGGGGGCCGCTGCCGACCGGTGGTGCGACGGCCCCGGCAGCCGGGTGGCGGGGTGCGGCCGTACGCCCTGCGGGGCAACCACTCCCCCGGGTTCCCGGCTGAGCGCCGCCCGTGCTTCTGGTGCACTGATATTGACAGACGAACGGTGTTCCAGTGACAGTGAGCCGAGTTTACACGGCGTCCTGTCGCTCACCGGCAGGCGGCGCTCTTCCCTCGAGCCCTGGCCTGATGCCTGACTCGCTGATCTCGGGAGACTGTCAATGACACTCAGACCCTGCGTCCTCGTACACGGTGGCTGGCACGGTGGCTGGCACTGGGAAGACGTGGCCGCGCGACTGCGCGCCGCGGGCGCCGACGTCCACACGCCGACCCTGACCGGCCTGGCCGAGCGGGCGGGCGAGGCGTCCGAGCACACCGACATGTCGGCGCACGTGGCGGACGTCGTCCGCGTCATCGATGAGCACGATCTGCACGACATCGTCCTGGTCGGCCACTCCTACGGAGGGATGGTCATCACCGGCGCAGCGGCCGAACGGGGCGAGCGGGTGGCCGAGTTGGTGTACCTGGACGCCTTCGTGCCGGAGACGGGCCAGTCGGTGGGCGACCTCCTGGGGCCCGACTTCGTGGAGAGCGCCCGGGCGGCCGCCGCGGCTTCCGGTTCCCCCCTGCTGATCCCGCCGATGTTCTCCGTGGAGGACACCACCGGATGGACCGGCCCCCGGGCCGCCGCGGTCGCCGAACGGCTGACCGCGCACCCCATCGGCACCATGGAGGAACCGGTGCGGGCCCCGGCCGAGTCGAGGGCGCGTCGATCGTTCGTCTACTGCAACGCCCGGCCGCTGGGCATCGTCGAGCCGTACGCGCTGCGTGCCCGCAACTCTCCGGACTGGGACTACTACGAACTGGCCGGCCCCCACGACGCGGTGCGCGTCATGCCGGCCGCGGTCGCCGGACTGATCGAATCGCTCGCCTCGCGATCGGCGGAGTGACCACCCCTCCTCACCGCGGCAGCACGGGGGCGGCGTCGGCGGCTCGCACGCATGGCGAGTACATCGTCCGCCACCGCCCGCCACCGGGCTGCTCCCACTCGCCGCACCTCGCACCGGCCCGGGCACGCCCGGTGCGAGAGCCTGCCCCCGGTACGCCCGAGAGCAGGCGGCGAACGCCGCAGGACCCCGTACTCCCGCGG
This sequence comes from Streptomyces sp. H51, assembly GCF_035656535.1. Lineage (NCBI taxonomy): Bacteria > Bacillati > Actinomycetota > Actinomycetes > Kitasatosporales > Streptomycetaceae > Streptomyces > Streptomyces sp. H51. Next base: position 77,306 of record NZ_JAYMHD010000070.1, on the reverse strand, counting down.
GCGACCCGACTTCCGCGACAGGCCCTGGGCCCCCGAAGCAGGGCGGCCTCGTCGCCGAGCGGGTGGTCCACGGGCCGGCCGCCGGGCGGCCGCCGCCGAATCCGGCCACCTCGGTCGCACCGGCGCTGCATCAGGCCGCACCGTCCCGATTGGAGAATCCGCAATGACCCACGCGCCACACCTCCCGCCGACGGAGGACCCCACGAGCGGGCCGAGACCGCCGCTGACCAGTTCGTGGTGGCCTGCCGAGCCGGCACCGCCGCTCGCCGACCTCACCGTCGGCACCGCGCTCCGGTCGGCGGCACACGACCACCCCGGCACCGTCGCCCTCGTCGAGGGCCTTCCCGACGCCGCGCAGCGGCGCCGCTGGACGTACGCGCAACTGCTGGAGCAGGCCGAGACGGTGGCCCGTGCGCTGCTGGCCCGCTTCGAGACGGGCGAACGGGTGGCCGTGTGGGCCGACAACGTGCCCGAGTGGGTGCTGCTGGAGTACGGAGCCGCGCTGGCCGGGATCACCCTGGTCACCGTCAATCCGGCCCTGCGGGCCGGGGAGGTGCGTCACGTCCTCGGCCACTCCCGCGCGGCCGGGGTTCTCCACATCCCCGAATACCGGGACTGCGCACTCTCCGAGATCCTGGCACAGGTGCGTCCGGACCTGCCTCACCTGCGCGAGGCCGTCCCGCTCACGGACTGGGACCGGTTCCTGTCCGGGGGCGCGCCGGGGCAGCCGCTTCCCGTCGTCTCCCCCGACAGCGCGGCCCAGTTGCAGTACACGTCTGGTACCACGGGGACTCCCAAGGGGGTGCTGCTGCGTCACCGCGGAGTGGTCAACAACGCCCGCCTCTACGCTGAACGGTGCGGCCTCCCCCCGGGTGGCGTGCAGGTCAGTCCCATGCCGCTGTTCCACACCGCGGGCTGTGTGGTGAGCGTGCTGGGCGCCCTCGCCGTGGGCGGCACGCTCGTGCTCCCGCCCGTGTTCGACCCGGCGCTCGTGCTGAACCTCCTGGAGACGGAGGGCGCTGACACCCTCATCGGGGTCCCCACCATGCTCATCGGTCTGCTCGACCATCCGGACTTCGCCCGCACCGACCTGTCACGGCTGGCCCGCGTGGTCAGCGGCGGGGCCGTGGTCCTGCCGGAACTCGTCCACCGCGTCGAGACGCAGACCGCGGCGGCCGTCAGCGTGCTGTTCGCCCAGACGGAGGCGTCGCCCGTCATCACGGGGACGTCGCCGCGGGACAGCGCCCAGGACCGCGCGGAGACACTCGGCCGCCCGTTGCCCCACACCGACGTGCGCATCATCGGCCCCGCCGACGGCGAAGTCGTCCCGGTCGGCACGGTCGGAGAACTCTGCACCCGCGGCTACCACGTCATGATGGGGTACTTCGACGCCCCCGACTCCACCGCCGGCACGATCGACGGTGACGGGTGGCTGCACACCGGTGACCTGGCCAGCATGGACGCACGCGGCTACTGCCGTATCGAGGGACGTCTCAAGGACATGATCATCCGGGGTGGCGAGAACATCTACCCGCGGGAGATCGAGGACGTGCTGTTCCAGCACCCCGACGTGGCCGATGTCGCCGTCGTCGGGGTCCCGGACGACACGTGGGGCGAACAGGTCGCCGCCTTCGTCCTGCCCGCGCCCGGGCACACACCGGACGCTGCCGGCCTGCGCGAGTACTGTCTGGCCCGGCTCGCCCGCCACAAGGTCCCGAAACACTGGGAGATCGTCGAGGAACTGCCCCTGACGGCTTCCGGGAAGGTGCAGAAGGTCCGGCTGCGCGAGCGGTATGCCGACCGGAAGGCCGGACCGGCATGACCGGCATGACCGGCATGACCGAGTGACCGCCGCCTGTCGAGCCGCGGCCGAGCCGTACGTACCGCTGAACCCGTGTGCCCCGCAGACCCGGCCGAGTACGGGTACCGCGGCGCCGACGCCCGGGCGGCCGGGGCCCGGCGGACGGTAGAAGTGCCGCCGGCCGGCACCCGTACGCATCCGCCGAACACCCCGTCGAACCGCCGGCGCCGAACTCCGCCGCGCCGCGCCGCGCTGCGCGAACCGCCTTACCCGACAACCGATTCAAGCTTCCGACAGGAGTGCGATGTGATCAAGCTCTTCACGCTCTGGAACCGCCGTCCCGACCAGACCCATGCCGAGGCCGTCGACTACTGGACACGGGTGCACGCCCCGAAGGTGGTCGCGGCGCACGGCAGTCACCTGCTCCGGTACGCGTGCAACATCGGCCTGCCTGCCGACTACTCCGGCTGGGCCCCGGACGAGGCTCCGGCCTGGGACGGCGTCGCCGAAGGCTGGTACGACTGCGACGACCCCGCCGATCTGACCGCTCTCCTCGGCGCGACGGCGGATCATCTGCGCGCCGGTGAACAGCAGTTCATGGGCACCTTCCGGCATGTGATCACGGATCAGCGGGTCCACCGCGACCTGGGACGTGCCCAGCGCGGCGTCAAGATGCTGTTCATGCTGATGCGCCGAACCGACATGACGCCGGATCAGTCGGTCGCCTACTGGCGGGACCGGCACGTTCCCTTCGTCCGGGACCTCTTCGCCGACGCACTGGTCCGCTACACGACGAACGTGGGCCTCGCCGCCGACTACCGGGGGTGGTCGCCGCACGAGGCTCCCCTCTACGACGGGATCGCCGAACTCGCCCTCGACCACTCGGTGGCCGAGCAGCAGGCTTTCGTCCGGTCCAACCTGGAGGCGCTCCTGGAGGACGAGCGGGCCTTCATGGGTACCTACCGAGCGGTCGCCACCCGCGAAGTCCTCGTCGCGGGGCAGCCGGACGAGTTCTTGCCGACCGGCCCATGACCCAGGTGCCACCGCCCCGTCCGGTGCGTGCCCGGCACCAGGCCGGGGCGGTGGCCCCGGACAGAAGTTGGTCTAGACTGTTCGAGTGTCACGAGCAGAGTTCGAGGTAGAGCGCCGCCGGTCGGATTCAGCGCGCGCCAAGGGTCGCCTGACCTTGACGCGGGCGGAAGTCATCAGGGCCGGCATCCGGCTTCTCGACACCGAGGGTGCCGAGAAGCTGTCGATGCGCAAGCTGGCCAGGGAGCTGGGTACCGGGTCCTCGACCCTGTACTGGCATGTCAAGGACAAGGATGAGCTGTTGCTGCTCATCCTCGACGAGACGCTCCGCGATGTCGTCCCTCCCGAGCCCGGCGGATGGGACGTCCGGCTCTTCGGGACGCTCGCCGAATGCCATGAGGCGCTCCTGGCGCGCCCCGCGCTCGTCGATGTGCTGTGGAGTGCCGCGTGGCGGCTCGGGCCGGAAACGCTGAGGGTGGCCGATGCCCTCACCGGACTCGTCGCCGAGAGCGGCCTTCCGGACGACGAGGTGGCCGACTCCTACATGGCCCTGGTCACGTTGATGCTCGGCTTCGTCGCGGGCGGGCGCACCTCACCGGGGAATCCTCCGTACAGCCAGATGCGCGCGCAGTCGTCGGACCAGGACGAGGAGGCGGCGGATGCCGCCCGCCCGTACCCGAACCTGATGCGCTACGGGCCGGGTACGGGCGAGGAGGCCATGAAGCGCCAGTTCCGTTACGCCGTCGAGCGTTTCATCGCCGGAATCAAGGCCCGCGTCGCCGAATGCGGGCAGGCGTCGCCGAACTGAGCCGTACCGGCCCGCCCACCTCGCGACGCGCGGTGGGCGGGGCGGAGCGAGTCCTGTTCACGGACGCGGGGGTGTGCTGACCGGAGCGGGTCCCGCCGCCCCGGCCGAAGACGGGTCCGCGTGCGCCGCATGAGCAATGAGTACTCATGTGGAATCCGCGCGGGGTCGGCAGTCTGGTGCGTGTCGGATGCCGGGGACCGGACCGACGTGGGCTCGTCGGTCCGCTGCATGTACGCGGAACCGACGGCCGGCGCGTGAGGACGGAACGCCCTGTGAACGCACGGGGTGCGGCCGGCCGACGGTACGCGTGCGAGGGCCGTGCTGACTTGATTCGCGAAGGAAGACCATGAAGATCACCCAGAGGGCAGGCATAGCCATAGCCTCCGTCTGTGCCCTGGCAGCCACCTCCGGTTGTTCCATCTCATTCACCGGCGGCAAGAAGTCGGAGCCCTCGTCCCCCCCTCCCCCTTCGGCCACCCCTTCCAGCGCGCCGCAGTTCAACGGGATCGACAACCTCTCCGCGTCGGAGGTGGTCGACGCCGCCTCCGACGCTCTGCGGACGGCACCGTCCGTCCACATCGCGGGCACGGTGAGCAAGAGTCAGCTCGACCTGCGTATGGACAGCGCCGGAAACTGTCAGGGCCGTATCACGGAGGACGGGACCAACGTCGATCTCATCAAGCAGGGCAGCAAGGTGTGGCTGAAGCCCGATCACGCGTTCTGGGTCCAGGCCGCCGGTGATCAGGCCACCCAGACGGAAGCACTGGTGGGAGACCGCTACATCGTCACCGACTCCAGCGATCCCGAGTTCAGCTCGCTGGCGGATGCCTGCGACATCGCCGGCTACGCCGACTCCATGACCGAGGACAACGGCAACAGCACGGTGAACAAGGGCGTGCAGAAGGACGTCAGGGGGGTTCCGGCTCTCGAGCTGGTCAGGAACGATCCCCAGGAGGGCCGGTCCCAGCTGTACATCGCCCGGACCGGCAAGCCCTACCCGCTGGAGATTCACGGGTCGGACCAGGGCAGCGCCGCCGGCGTCGTCCTCGACGAGTACGGCAAGCCCCTCAGCCTCGACGTGCCGAGCGCGTCCGAGAGCCTCGACGCGGCCCAGCTCAGCTGAGTCTCCGGGGGTTCGGGCGGTGCGCGACATGGCAGGGATGCAGGAGTTGAGGGCATGGGCAGCGAAGTGGCTGGGGGATAGGGAGGTCCCGCAGGAATTTCTCCAGCTCGCCGCCATCCAGGAGGCGCGGTCGAGCGGCGGTCCCGCGCGTGCCGCCCTCGAGGCGGCACGTCCGTCGGCAGCCGGCGCCGAGGATGCCGAAGCCCTGGAGAGGATGCGGGATGCCTCCGATCCGCTGGACTATCTCGGCATAGAGATTCTCGGTCCGCAAAGCGCCCAGGGGAACGGGCTCGCGCGCCACGTTCTCGACGAGCAGGCGAATGCGACGGTTCCGCACCTGGCCACACTCCTGGGCCATTTCCTCCCGGCCGCCGAAAAGGAGGAGGGCTGCTTCGTCCACGGGTACTGGCTGTACCCGGGCGAGGTCTGGCCGCCGCCTGTCGTCTGCATCGACGACGAGGCGACGTTCTGCACCGCGCGGGGCCGGACGCTCACCGAGGCACTCCTGGCGGATCACGCCGAGGACGATTCGGAGGTGGCCCTGCTCGGACGGTGGTTCACCGACCTCGGCGTCCCGGTCGGGGTTCGCACGGACGCGGAGATCCCGGACTCGCCCGTCCGGACGGATCCGCGGGTACTGGAGCAGGAACTGTAGACCGGATGGCCTGCCCGGGGTGGGAAAACGCGCCCCGGGCAGGCCGTCCGCGCCCCGGGCCGTGAGAACACACGTCTCGCGCCCGCGGTCAGTCCGTCGCGCTCGGCCTGGTGCCGATCGTGATCCAGGTGGACAGCGAGATCGCCAGTTCGTCGCGCGCGTCCGCGGCGTCCAGCAGATCGAACCAGGTCTCCAGGCTGCCGTCGCCGTGCTGAGCGGCGAGGGGACTGGTGCGGTCGAACAGGGGGATGATCGGCTTCGCCTCGGCGAGTGACGCGAACGTGGCCGTGAACTCCCGGGACCGCACCTGCTCGAACCCGGCTGCCGCGATGAGCCCGGGAACCCGGCCGGCGACATCGGGACCTGGAACGATCGACGCGAACGACGCCAGCACCGGCGCCGCGATCTCCTGGCTGACTCCGTCGACGCGCAGGGAGCGCCAGTCGACGTCGAGGACGCAGACACGTCCGCCGGGTGCGGTGACTCGGCACATCTCCTGCACCGCCTGCGCCGGATCGGGCACATGCTGGAGCACCCGTTCGCACCAGACGACGTCGAACTCGCCGGAGGCGAAGGAGAGCCGGCACACATCCTCCACCCCGTAGTCGACTCCGGCGGCCCCGGGGCACGAGTCGTCCCGCTGTCGCGCCGCGGCCACCATGGCCGGGTCGTGGTCGACCGCGGTCACCCGGCCCCCCGGTCCGGTCCGCCTGGCCAGCCTGCGGGCCATCTCGCCGAGGCCGCAGCCGACCTCCAGAGCCGACTCACCCTCCGTGAGCGGAAGCGCCGCCAGGGCCAGGTCGCGCAGTTCGGCGGTCCTGGGGTGCCGGGACACCGTCTCCAGATAGGTCTGGGCCGCCGCCGACCGGTCGCCGGTCGGCAAAGCGCTGAAGGGACGCATCACTCACCTCGTTCGTCACGTGCTCGGGCCGACCGGTACCGGGTAGGGGCCGGCGAGCAGCAGTTCCTGTATGCGGTCGTAGACGGGCCGTAGAACCGGTGGCACGGCAGCGAGATCAAAGCTGTAGACCGTCATCGTGTCGTGGTACTTGGGGTCCGGTTCGAGGAACTCGTCGTGGATGTGGGCACCGAGCCGGGCGAACAGGAGGTCCTGCCGGCCCTTGGTGCCGGACAGCCCCCAGAGCATCCGGCGCCCGATCGACTCGGCGAAGGCCAGCCCGACCAGGCTGACCAGCGGCCCGATCGAGTAGTTCTGCCGGCTCACGGCGACGGCCAGGCGGCCGCCTTCCAGGACGGCGGCGTCGCACAGCCCGCGCCGGGTGATGAGATCCGCCACCCCCGGCCCGAACATCTGCTCCACAGCGCTGTGCCCGGCCGGCGCCCAGTCACGGGGAATCAGCCGGACCACCGCCGTCAGCGCACCCGAGGCCCGCTCGCGCAGCATGACGTGGTACGCCGCCCGGTCGTACGGCTGCAGGTCGGCGTAACCGCCGTCGGTCCGGCGGAAGTTCGGCCGCTGCCCGTCGGCGTAGTACGTGTGTCCGCGGAAGGCCGAGATCTCCTGGAGCAGGCCCTCGTGCCGGTCCCGGTCCGCCGGGCTCGCCCGCGGATCCCCGATGCCTGCGATCTCGATGCAGAGTTCGCCGGTCAGCGGAGCGAGGAGCCGTGCGTATCCGGCGGCGGAAAGCAGGTTCCCTTTCCTCATGCCCGTTCCTCAGCGGCGCGGCGTGGCCGTGTCGTCGGCCTCCAGCAGGTAGATCCATGTGGAGGGCGCGCCGAACGGCTCGCGCCGCAGGATCCGCAGGCCGCCGGCCGCGAAGGCGTTCTCGTAGACGTCGCGGTTCATGATGGGTGTGTCCATGAACGTGTGAACCAGCTCGAACTCCAGCGAGAAGATCGGCGCAGGGCCCGTATCCCGGTCCCACGGCCGGGCCGTGGTGTCGGCCACCAGGAAGTACCGGGCGTCCGGGAAGACCCGCCGCAGGGTCCGCACGACGTCGGCGCCGTCGTCGTGGGCGGCCAGCAGGTCGTGCATCATCAGGAAGTTCGCCACCAGTTCGATGCCCGGGAAGACCTCCTCGGACATCGACCGGAGGACGTCCTTGCAGACGATGTCGATCCGGTCCGCCAGTCCCGCATCCGCGACCCGCTTGGTCGCGAGGTCGGTGGCCGAGCGGCTGATGTCGATGCCGAGGCCCACCCGGTCCGGGTCACCGGCGCACAGCCGGATGAGACGGGTGGCGTCACCGCAGCCCAGATCCGCGACCGAGGAGTACTCGATGCCGGACAGTACGTCCTCCTCGACCGGCCGCATGAGGGAACGGTCCACGCCTCCGGCGCCGACGGCGATGCGCCGTTCGTCGCGGTGGACCTCGGCGCCGAAGGACTTCCGGCCGGTGGCGAGGTCGGCGAGGTCCGTCAGCACCGGGCCGTAACCGCCCACTCCCCAGACGAAGAAGCCGATGTTGCCGACCAGTTCCCGGCCGGCGTCGGTGAGCCCGGCCTTGCCCTCGTGCACCACGACGTAGCCGAGCAGTGCCATGGTCCGCAGCAGCGCGGACAGCTTCACCACCTCGCCGCCGGTGTCCTCGGCGAGCAGTTCCAGGGGTTGCTCGCCGTCCTTCATGCGGTCCCACACGCCGAGTTCCTCCAGGGCGAGGACCACGTGGGAGCCGGTGAAGCCGTTGAAGAGAGCCGGAATGCTCAGGGGCTCGAGGGTCGGACTGGGTCCGTGCCAGTGAGGGTTGTTCATCTCTCCTCCTTTGCCGACGCTCTCCGCGGAGTGCCGGGAATGATCAGGTGAGGCCGGCCGGGTCGTTCGTGCCGTCGAGCACCTCGATGACCTCGCGGAGCGCGGCGCAGAAGCGCTCGCACTGCGCGGGTGTGCCGACGGACACCCGAAGGCATCCGGGAGCGCCGAAGGCCGCGAGATCGCGGACGAGGATCCCGTGGTCGGCGGCGAGCAACGCGGCCGCCTGCTCCCGGTGCGGCCCCAGTTCCACGAAGACGAAGTTGGTGACGGACGGCACGACGGTCAGGCCGAGTGCCGTCAGGCCGGCGCGGAGCACCTCGCGGGCGTGGGCGGTACGACGGCGCACCTCCACGAGGTGGCCGGGGTCGTCCAGCGCACGCAGGGCTGCCGCCTGTCCCGGCCGGTTGGCGCTGAAGGGCACGGCCTGCCGGCTCTGCCGGACGCGCGCGGCGACGTCGGCCGGGCCGATGGCGTACCCGACCCGGACCGCAGCCAGTCCCCAGGCCTTGGAGAAGGTGCGGAGGACCATCGCCCGGCGGCCGCTCCGTACCAGGCCGAGCGCCGAGGCGCCGTCGTCCGCCACGAAGTCCATGTAGGCCTCGTCGAACACGGCGAGCGTTCCGGTCCGCTCGGCGGCGTCGGCGATGCGGGTGATGTCGGCCCGGCCCAGCAGCGTGCCGGTCGGGTTGTGCGGATTGCACACGAACAGCAGGTCCGAGGGGTGACGGGCCACGGCGTCGACGACCGCGTCGGCGTCGATCCCACGGGGGCCGCTGTCGATCTCGCGGACGGCGGCGCCGCAGACGGCCGCGGCGCTGAGGTATCCGGGGAAGGTGGAGCGGGTGGTCAGAACCGTCCCGTCCGCTCCGGCCGTGGCCAGCACGGTCATCAGGACCAGTTCGTCCACGCCGTTGCCGACGACCACCATGTCCGGCGTCACCCCGGCATGTCCTGCGATCTTGGCCCGCAGCTCGGCGGTCTCGCTGTCGGGGTAGACGCAGAGGCCGCTCTCCAGCAGTTCCCGGGCCGCTCTCATCGCTGACTGCGGGGGGCCGAAGGGGTTCTCGTTCAGGTGGAGGCGGAGCATCTCCGACGCCTGCGAGAAACCGTCGTTGTAAGCGGGGACCGAACTGCCGCTGATTTTCATGCGGCGCCTTCTCCCAGCAGAAATATGCCGAAGCAGTAACTGCCGGGAGCGGCCCTTCTGGTGACGAACCGGTGCCGCTTTCCGGCGGGTACACGGAATACAGCGGGCGATGTGACGGTGTACTCCGAATCCTCGACCTCGATGGTGATCTCCGCCTCACCGGGCCTGGCCGAGACGAGAAGGTAGAGCTCGGGAACATCGTGCACGTGAGGCTCGGCCACGGGCTTGCCGACGAGGTCGGATATCTCCGCCCCAGCCAGCTCGATCGGCAGTCCACCGAACATGTCCGAGGTGATGAGAAAAGGAGCAGGCTGGTGATGTCCCGCCACCTCACGGAAAATCGGAAGATTCTCGACGGCGCTCAACGCCTGCCCCTTCCCATGGATTCAGATCGTAAGCGGCACAGCCGCTGCAACGGTTGATGGAAACGTTATATAGGCCTCTCGAACGGTGGCTGAGTAATTACTGCTCAGATCCTGCACCGCAGGAATGCCTGGCCTGAACAATGGTCTTGCCGAGGTTCCCGCCCCGCAGCATCAGCAAAAACGCCTCGACGATCCGCTCGAATCCGACCAGGACGGTCTCGTCGGGGACCAGCGTCCCCTTCAGCAGGTGCGGCACGGCGAACTCGTACAGTTCCTCCTGCACATCGGCATAGTCGCGCACATGGAACCCCTCGATCCGCAGGCTCTTCTCCACGACATCGGCGTGGTCGAACACCACGGGCGGAGCGTCGGGAGTGTTGTACTGGCCGATCGTGCCGACCCGCACCACCCGCCCTCGCCCGCGCAGCGCACCGATCGCCGCGCCGAGCTGCTCGCCCCCGACGTTGTCGACGAAGACATCGATGCCGTCGGGCGCCGCCTCGCCGAGAAGGGCGGCGGCGGGGCCGGAGCGGTAGTCGAAGGCCTCGTCGTATCCGACCCGCTCGGTCAGGTACCGGACCTTCTCCGCCGAGCCCGCGCTGCCGATCAGCCGGCCGGCGCCCAACAGCCGGGCGATGCGGGCGGTTGCCGTGCCGACCGCGCCCGCCGCCGCGGAGACGAACAGGTCCTCGCCCTCGCGCAGCCGGGCTATCCGGGTGAGGGCGACATAGGCGGTCAGGCCCGTTCCGCCGAACAGGCTCAGGTGGGTGGACAGCGGCACCCCGTCGATACGGGGGATGCGCCGGACGTCAGCGGCCCGGACCACGGAGTGGGTGCGCCAGCCGTGGCGGTGGTGGACGATCTCCCCCTCGGCGAGCGACGGGGTGCGGGAGGCGACGACCCGGCCGAGGGTGCGGCCCTCCAGCGGGGCGTCGAGCGCGAAGTCGCCGTCCATCATCTCGCGGTGGTAGGGATCCACGGACCAGTAGAGGTTCTCGACCAGAGCCGTGCCGGGACCAGGCTCCGGAATCGGCGCTTCCACGAAGCGGAAGTGGTCGGGGGAGGGAAAGCCGGCCGGTCTGGCGGTCTGGTGCACGGTGAGCGCGGTGTCGGTCATGGTCGGCACCGTAGGAAGGAATGTGCGGACCGGGCAGGGGGTTGCGCTCATGGGACGGCCGCTTCCATGAGCTGCCTTCATAGCACCAGGTGAGGAACGCGCGTATGAGTACAGTCGATCTCGCGCCGCAGGAGCTGCGGACCGTGGTGGCGGTCGCGGAGGAGGGCGGCATCTCGGCGGCCGCCGCCCGGCTCGGCGCCACTCAGTCGGCCGTCTCGCACGCGTTGCGCGGCATCGAACGCAAGCTGGGCGTCGTGCTCTTCGAGCGTGGGCGGTACGGCGCCAGGCCGACCGCGGCCGGTGAGCGGGCCGCCGCCCACGCGCGCCGGATCCTGCGGATGATGGACGCCCTCGTCGTCGAGACGCGAGGTTCCGGGCAGGGGGCGGGCGAGCAGGTCAGCGGGCCGCTGCGCATCGCCGCCTTCCGCGGCGCGGCCCTGCATCTGCTGCCGTCCGTGCTGGGGCGGCTGACCGCGCGGCACCCCGGGATCGAGGCGTCCGTCACGGTCGTACGGGAGGTCGGTCCCGGGACGGCCGGGGAGGTGGCCGCCGGGAAGGCCGACATCGGGATCACGATCACCGGCACCGGTTCGCCGATCCCGCCGCACCTGGTCGGGGACGTGCTCTTCGAGGAGCCGTACGCGCTGGTGCACCCGGCAGGGCATCCCGACCCCCGGTCGCTGCCGCTGGTCGACTGGCTGGAGAACTGCTCGTCCTACACCCGTCAGTGGTGGTCGGCCCAGGACTGGATCCCCACCGCCACCGTCCGGGCGGAGGACGACGGGGCGGTCCTGTCCATGGTGGGCAGCGGTCTGGGGATGGCGATCATGCCCGCGCTCTCCCTCACCGGAGCGCCGGCCACGACGGAGATCACCGACCTCGGGCCGGAGCGGCCCACCCGCCGGATCGGCTATGTCACCACACCCCAGCTCGCGGCCACCGCGGCGGTCCGAGCACTGATCCGCGAGCTGCGCGCCCGGCACCCGCGCCCCGGAGAGTGAGGGAAGTGTGCGGTGCCGTGCCGGGGTGGGATGATGGTGGCCGGCCGTCGGACCGTACCGGCGGAGTCTTCCGGGCCGGGTCCGCGGGCAGCCGGATCCGGATCGTGAGTGATCGCCCGCGTCGGACGGCGGTCCTCGGTCGGGAAGTGGGTGAGACCGGAAGACCATGCAGCAGCTGACCTTCACCGGAACCAGGAAACTCGAATGGCGCGACGTTCCGGCTCCCGTCCTGCAGAGCGGGATCGAGGCGCTGGTCCGCCCCATAGCGAGCTCGACGTGCGATCTCGATCACTTGATCATATCGGGGGCGACACCCTTCCGGCCGCCCTTTCCCCTGGGCCATGAATGCGTGGCCGAAGTGGTCGACGTCGGCGACGACGTTCGCCATGTGACGCCCGGACAGCTGGTGGTCATACCCTGGCACATCAATTGCGGCACCTGCGCCGAGTGCCGGTCCGGCCGCCCGGCCCTTTGCCGGTCCACTCCCCCGGCGGCCTCGTACGGAATCCCCTCGCCGGCGACGGGTCACTGGGGTGGTCTTTTCGACGAGGTGGTCCGGGTTCCCTATGCCGATGCCATGCTGGTGCCCGTTCCCGAGGGCATGGATCCGATCCCCTTGGTGTCAGCGGGCGACAACATGACGATCGCCCTTGAGTTCACCGCCGGACACCTCTCCGCGAACAAGGACCCGAAGGTTCTCGTGCTCGCCCCGACCGGCCCGGCGGGAGGGAGTGTGGCCCTCTTCGCCGTCGACATGATGCGCAGTCTGGGAGCGCGCCGGATCACCTATCTGGACGACAGTGCCACGCGGCGGACCTTGGCGGCCACGCTCGGTGCCGCGGTGGAGAGCGGCCCGCTCCGCAAGGAACTCGGAAAGTTCGATCTGATCTTCGACGGTTCTCTGGACAGCGAGAGGCTGGCGCAGGCTTTCGCGTCGGTCGCCCCCGGCGGATCCATCGAGTCGGCGGGAGGACACTTCACGAAGATCGAGATCGATCTCCTCCGGATGTACAGCCTGAATGTCTCTTTCCACATCGGTATCGCCAACGCCGGGATGTACGTGGAGGACGCGATCGGTCTGACCCGGGAAGGGCGAATCAGGCCGGACGTTCTGCTGGGAGAGCCGGTACCGGTCGAAGAAGCCGCGGATGCCTTGCTGGAACCCGCTGTCAAACCCGTTTTCGTGCGCGATCGCCTCCACGCGCCCCGCTGAGGGACGTCGAGCGGGCCGGGCCACCATGTGACCTCGGCGCAAGCGGGCACGTCCGCCGCCCGAGAGCGTCCCCGCGCGCGGCAAGCCGGGTGGTGACACCGCCCTCGCAAGGGGCCACGGGGATTCCTGCGAGGGCGGTCTCAACGGCGACTCGGGGGATTGTCGCGCCGTTGAGGGCGTAACCGGCACCTTGTCACGCCGAATTCATTGCATCACCTGTGAAGAGGCGCCACCGGAGCAATGGCTACTCAATCCGTGACTTCTCGTGGACGCCTCGACCGGCGCTCGTGTAGCTCTTACCGATAGCTCTTACCGATGTCCGAACCGCTGACCGCACGCACGTCCGCGCACTTCCCCGAGGAAAGGACTCCTTTGTGAGCACTCCTGGCGCAAGCGACCGCACTGCCGGGACCACGGCCCCGTCCGGCTTCCGCCGCTCCGAGGGGCAACCGCTCTTCGTCGGCGGAGCCTCGCTCCGTGATGTCTCCATGCTGCGGACCTTTCAGGAAGACGGCGGACTGCACCACATAACCCTGAACGGCACGGCGCCCGGCTGGCTGGTGACCGACTACGACCTCGCGGCCCGGGTCCTGACCGACCCCCGGATGCGCGGCGAGTGCCCCGGCAGCACCTCCTTGAGCATGGCCGCCTTCGACGCGCTCACCGACCACCAGGTGATGGACGAGCAGCAGCTGTTCTCCCTCGGAGCGGACGAGCACAACCAGTTGCGCCACATCCTGACCAGGTCTCTCGGCCCCCGCCGGATCGCCAGGCTCACCGGCCGCATCCAGCCGATCGCCGACTCCTTGCTGGACACTCTGCCCACCGGCACCGCCGTGGATCTGGGGGCGGCGTTCGCCCGTCCTTATCCCGTGGCCGCCCTGTGCGCGCTGCTGGGTGTCCCGGAGGAAGGCCGACGCCGTATCCACAACCTCGTGTTCGAGGGCTACCCCGGCATGCCCGCCCCGGATGCCGCGGTCAACGGTCCGGACCGCTCAGTGGCCGACTACCTCGCCGATCTGATCGAGCGGCGGCGGCTCGACCCCGGCGACGACCTGATCAGCGACATGTGCCGGGACGAGGGCGCGGACGTGGCCCACTCCGCCGTGCTGGCTGCCGCTCGGCTGCTGATCGTCGTGGGTCCCAGGCCAACGGCTCACCTGCTGACGGACGGGCTCGCGCTGCTGCTGAAGGAGCGTGGGCACTGGGAGGCACTGGCCGCCGCCGAACCGGAACTGCTGGAGACGGTCGTGGAGGAGCTGCTGCGCTTCGTCTCGCCGGCCTCGTTCGCCTTCCGGTACGCGCGTGAGGAGGTCGAGATCGGCGGTGCCGTCCTGCCCGCGGGCAGCCGGGCGTACTGCTCGGTGACGGGCGCGAACCGGGACCCCGGGCGCTTTCCCGACCCCGACCGCTTCGATCCGCGGCGACCGGCCGGCCAGCACGTGGCCTTCGGCCTCGGGTTCCGGCACTGCCTGGGTGCCGGCCTCGTCAGGGCCGAGGTCAGCACGGCCCTGGCCACCCTGGTACGGCGCTTCCCCCACATGCGCCTGGCCACCCCCGGGGAACTGCACGCCGGATCCGGCGAGGGCGTCCGTGCGGGGCGCGGCCTGGTCGTCGTGCTCGATCCGCCCCGCTGACGGACCGGCGGCACGGCAGACCGGTCGGCGGTCCGAGCGCAGCCCGAGTACGGGTACGGGTGGGCCGCGGCAGGGCCGCACCCGTCGTCATCGCCGGTGAATGCGGTTGATCAGTCCTCGGGTACGAACGGGGTGTGGGCCTCGCTGGGCGGCGGCAGCCAGTACTGCGTCACCGCCGCGGACTCCGGTCGGGATCAGCCGTCCACGGCGTTGGCCGCCCGGGGAACGTGCCGTTCCAGGCGCAGGCAGAGGGCGGCGGCGCCCAGTGCGGCACCTGCGAGGACCGTCATCAGCAGGTAGGGGCGGTTCATCTGCAGCAGGCCCCCGGTGATGACCGGCCCCAGGATCATGCCCGTGGTCCCGGCGAGGATCACGGCACCGTTGTATCGGCCGCGCAGTTCTTCGGGAGCGAGTTCGTTGACGAGGCCGGGCAGGCTGATGGCGTGCAGTACCTCGCCCAGTCCCAGCAGGGCGGCCGCGATCGCCAGCAGCGCTCCCATCGACAGCTGGGACCGTCCGCCGCTGACCAGCGTGACAAGCCATACGAGGGCCAGGCAGACGCACATCCCCGCCATCAGGCGAGTACGCAGCCGCCCTCGCGTCACGCGCAGCGCGGGCATCTGGACGATCACCACGGTGGCGACATTGGCGAGGAAGGCGAGACTCATCAGGCGCGGGCTGGCGTCGTGGTACTCGATCCAGCCCGCGAAGGCGTACTGGATCTGACCCAGGCCGACCACGGTGAACACCACTTGCAGCGCACACAGGCGCAGCAGGCGGGGGTCGGCGGGAACGGGTGAGATCCACGGCGTCCGCGACCCGCCCGATCCGCGTCCCGCCACGTGCCGCAGCGGAGCCAGACAGCACAGGGCCACGAGGAAGGTGAGGGCGTCGCAGACGTAGGCGACCGTGAAGGACGCGGGATTCTGGCGGTCGATGACGACCGTGCCGGCGAGAGCCCCGACGCCGAGACCGGCGTTGAAGACCAGACTGCGCAGGGCGAAGACCCTGGAGCGGTGTTCCGGTGAGAGCCGTCCCAGCACGGTGTCCTGGGCGGGCATGGACACGGAGAGGCCCAGTCCGCCGACGCCGACGGCGAGCAGGATCTGCCACAGTTCCCCGGCGACCCCCAGAGCCGCCGTACCGAGAGCGGCGACGACGAGTCCCCCGGCAGCGGTCCGCCAGGGCCCGAACCGGTCCGTGAGGACGCCCCCGGAGGGATTGCCCAGCAGGCTGATCAGGGCGCTCACCCCACCGACGACCGTCGCCAGCCCCAACGGCAGGCCGCGCGCCGAGTGCAGGTAGATGACCAGCAGCGGCCCCGTCATGCCGGTGCCGAACGCCGAAGCGGACTCGGCCGCCAGGGCCCAGCGGACAGGGCCGGAGGAGGTGCTCTGCCGCGAGGTGACCTCGTGCACGGTTCAGACCCCTTCGTCCGGTACCACGGGCCCGCACTGCTGCTTGAGCGGATGTGTGTCGGGGAGGGGTGCGGCCACCAGTCGTGCCTGGGCCACCAGCTCGTCCCTGGCCGGGCCGGACGAGAGATCGATCAGGCTCAGCAGAGTGGACAGCAGTTCAGGGTGCTCGGGTCCCAGGGTCTGCTTCTTGGTCCGCAAGGCGTGCTCGTAAAGACCGCGGGCCCGTTCCCGGTCGCCCTCCACCGTCGCCGCGACGTGTCCCAGCACCTGCAGGCAGTAGCCCACCTCGACGTGGTCGGGGCCGTACGTCTCCCGGTAGAAGCGCAACGCCCGCTCGGCGTACGTCTTCGCCTCGAGCCGTTCCGCCTGGGCCAGGACGCCGGCCAGGCACAGGCTGTCGGCCGCGATCTCCGCCGCGGCTTCGGGGGTGTGCGCGTGCCGGATGTCGAGTGCTCTTCGGACTGCCTGCTCCGCGGCGTCCAGTTGCCCGGCCGCGAAGTACAGGCCGGCCAGATTGTGCTGGACCGTGGCCTCGCCGACCGGGTCCTCCACGTCCTCGAACAGGCTCAGGGCGCGGGTGTAGCACTCCTCCGCCTCGGTTCCCCGGCCTGTGTAGCGGTACAGGATGCCGAGGCCGTTGAAGGTGAGGGCGAGTTCGAGGTCGCCTTCGGCGGACCCCGTCCGCGGTTGCCGGATGAGATGCCGGAGCACCCGCTCCGCCGCGCGGTACCGGCCGAGGACACGCAGCAGTTCGGCACCGGTGCGCCAGGTGGTCAGAGCCAGCTGCCGTCCGCGCGCGCTGTCCGGCAGTCGTCCGGCGAGCCGCACGGCCTGCCCTGCCTTCGCCCGCGCCTGTGCCCATTGGCCCGACCGGTGATGCTGTTCGACCTCGGCCAGAAGATCCAGCAACTCACGTTCGACTGACGATGGCGGGGTGGTGCCGTGGGTAGGTCGGCTGGTGGTCAAGGAGCTGCCCTATCGGTGATCGGGAGGTGGATCCGGCTCTGCTGAGGCCAGTTGACTGCGCTCGTAACACGCCGGGACGGGGCCCCGTCCCGGCGTGCAACATGTGAGGAGCAGAGGTCCGTCAGAGGACCGGCTCGGCGTGGTTCAGGCTCAGACCCCGCATCACCGGCTCCGCGTGGTTCAGGCTCAGACCCCGCATCACCGGCTCCGCGTGGTTCAGGCTCAGACCCCGCATCACCGGCTCCGCGTGGTTCAGGCTCAGACCCCGCATCACCGGCTCCGCGTGGTTCAGGCTCAGACCCCGCATCACCGGCTCCGCGTGGTTCAGGCTCAGACCCCGCATGACGGGCTCGGTGCGGTTCATGTGCACTCCCTGTGTGTGACGGTCGGACATGTTCTGCGCTGCAGGCAGTGATTCGAAGTTAGGTGTGAACCGGCACCCGATCTCTGAGCATTTTGTGCTCCAACTCCCCACGCACTAAAGGGATTTCCCGTGTGACCCAGGTGATTGGAGAAACGGAAGGTACTCCTGTGAACCACGGCTGGGACGCCGAGCGGGCCGGCCGCGCTGATTTTCGGTCGCGGCTCATGGCGGAGACGGCGCCGATCGCTCGTCAGGACGGGAGCCCGACCGGTCCACTGCGCCGGGGACGGAGTCGTCGAGCGGACTGTTCTGTTCCGGAGTTCCCCATGTCCGGACTCCGGCCGGACGAGCTCTTGCCGTCCTCACCGTGCAGTGCACCCGGCCCTTCCCGGGGGCGGTGGCCGACGGGGCAGGGGCAGCCGAACGGCTCGCTGCCCGGAACATGGTGGGCCCGGCCGTCTGCTGGGCCGCTTCGGCGTCCTGGGGAGGCCGTGCGGGCGGTCGGAGCGGTCGCCGGCGGTCCTCTTGCCCGTCCGGTGCGCCATCCGCGCCCTCCCCCGCACCGGCGAGGCGCCCGCCGTCGGCGGGGGGGGAGGAGGAACCCTATCGCTCGCCTGCCGCATTCCTCGGCGGAGTCGGGCTGGGGACGTTGTCGGACCGACCGCGCTGGTTGAGGTGGCGGCAGGCGTGCTGGAGGTTGTGGCGGGCCCTCAGGAGATGCGTCATGGCGGCGGGCTGCCGGGCACGTTTCGCTTGCCCGGCGGCTGCGGCTGCCTCGCCGATGAGGCCGCGGAGCGCAGCCGTCAGGTGCGGGATCCAGGACTCGTAGATTTGGCGGTCGAGCGTGGGATGAGGGCGTGTCTGGGTGCGGTGTCGGGCATGCACCAGCCAGCGGCGAGCCGGAAGGCCACCGGTGAGGGGCCGCAGGCAGCGCTCGGTGGCCGAGGCCAGTCCCAGCTGCCAGGACCGCGCATGCGGTCCGGGCAGCTCGGCCAGGTCGTCGTGGAAGGCGAGGATGGCGTCGATCATCATGCCGCACCACCGGCGCAGCTCGTCGGTGTGCGCCGGCCGGCGGCCGCGACCGCCGGCCGGGCGGTCCACAGCAACTGGTGGCGGGCGGCCTCTTCCACCCTGCAGAGCACACCACCCGCCATGCGGCCGCAGTGCACGCCGTCGCCCTGCGGGATGCCCGTGCGCTCTGCCGTGTCTCGAAGGACGGCGGCCGCGGATCGGGTCCCGGTAGATGCCTCCACCTGTCGCATGCTCAGCCCGGCTCGTACGCGGGACGCTGGTCGATGCGCCGGCGATCGGTCTCGGACGCGAAGTGGTAGTCGATCGCGCGTGTCGCCTCCGCCCACTGGCTCATGGTGCGCACCGGCTTCAGGGTCTCCACGACGAACGGGTCGTGCCAGCGTTCCACCGCACGCCGCCACAGCTCCGCCGGGGGATCGGTGAGCACGTCGCCGACCGTCCCCTCGTAGGCGGCCATGCCGCGTACCAGGCCGTCCGGTTCGATCTGCAGGACGGGCAGGAATACGCCGCGCTCGATCAGATCGGGATGCATCTGCAGCGCCAGGTTGTCGGTGGTGCCGATCCTGACCGTGGGCGGGGCCAGAGCCCGCAACTTCTGGACGTACCGCGAGCTGCCCAGCAGCCGGACCTGGTCGTCGGACAGCAGCTCGTGATCGGCGAAGCCCGGCCGGCTGGCGAGGCCCTCGGGGACCACGGCGCCGAACGTGATGTGGTCCAGGGCCGGGAAGCGGGGCGCCACGTCGGTGATGAGCTCCTCGATCTGGTGGAAGTTGCTGCGCACCACCACCCAGTCGATGCCCAGGTCGGGACGGGAATCACCGGCTTCCGACCGCTTGCGGGCGAGTCGGTCGAGCAGCGCCAGCGCGTCCATCGCCCGGGCGAACGATCCCCGTCTGCCACGGATCCGGTCGTGCACGTCGGCGGACGCGCCGTCCACGCTCACGGTCACGCCGGCGAAGGTGCTCAGGACCGACTCCGCCGTCTCCTGCTTCAGGGACCATCCGCTCGTGAAGAGCGAGACCGGCACCCCGGCCTCGGAGAACCGGTCGGCGACGGCGAAGACCCCGCGGGCCAGGAGAGCCTCTCCCCCGGCCAGGCAGACCGCGTGCGGGCCCATCTCGACGATGGCGTCCGCGACATGCAGCATGTCGGCGGGGGACAGCTGTCGGATCGGTCGGCGCCCGGACTCCGAGTAGCAGTGAACACATCGCAGGGGACACGCGTAGGTGATGTCCCAGATGACCTCGAGGGGGTGGTCCGGTATGGGCAAGGCGTCCATGGCTCCGCTTTCTCTCAGTGCACGCGGTGGGTGCCGTCAGTGCCGCACCGGGCACGTCTCGGGCCGGAGAACCACCGGGAGCTGCCTTCTCCGCGGCTCACCGGACAGTCGCACGTCGGCGAGAACCATCTGCGGGAAGCGTGCCGTCAACGTCTCCAGGGCGACTCGCACCTCCGCGCGGGTGAGCGCCGCTCCCAGACAGTGCTTGTGACCGAGGCCGAAGGCGACATGCCGGTTCTCGGACCGGTCCGGATCGAAGGTGTCGGGGTTCTCGAAGTGGGCGGGGTCACGGTTCACACCGGCGAGGGCGCAGTGCACACCGGTTCCGGGGGCCAGGGTGATGCCTTCGACCTCCACCTCCTCCTCCGCGTACCGGGACGCCAGGGTGGTGGGTGTGACGTAGCGGAGCAGCTCCTCGGTCACGGGCTCCAGCCAGCCGGGCTCCCGGCGGAGCCGGTCCCATCGGTCCCGCTCGCCCAGCAGAAGCTCCACTCCCTCGGTGAGCAGGCGGGTCATCGGTCTGTGTCCGGCTATCAGCAGCAGCCGCACGGCGGACAGGACGTCCTCCTCCAGCGTTTCGGCCTCGTCGCCGCTGACCATCGCGCTGATCAGGTCGTCTTCGGGGGACTTCCTGCGCTCGGCGACCAGCTCCCGCAGATAGCCGGCCAGTTCGATGCCGGCCTTCTTGGTCACCGAGCTGGCCTCGCCGTACTCGGCGACCCAGCCGTAGACGTAGTTCCTGATGTAGCGGCGCTCGGACATCGGAATGCCGAGCAGCTCGCAGAGCACCGCCACCGGGAAGGGACGGCAGAACGACTGGACCAGGTCGATCGGTTCGGAGTGCGGGACCTCGTCCAGCAGCCGGTCGGCCTCCTGCTGGATGCGCGGGACGAGTCCACCCACCCGCCGGTGCGTGAGCTGGCGCGAGATCAGGCGGCGCAGCCTGAGGTGCTCCTCCGTCGGCGGGAAGAAGAGCATCTCCTCGTCGCACACCTCCTCGTCGGCCGCGGTCCGCATGGTCTGCGCCAGAGGGTGCTCGCCGCGCAGGCCCGGCTCCTTCAGCACGGCGGTGGCGGCGTCGTAGCGGGCGACCATCCAGCCGTTCTCGCCACCTCCGAGACTGACGCGGGCGAGGCCGGCGTCGCGCAGGGTGCCGAGTGCGGCGGGGTCTCTGAGCATCCGCGCGCCGATGACAGGGAACCCGGCGGGGCAGACTTCGGCGCCCAGGGCCTCGGCGAGGTCCTCGGCTTGCGGCCGACGCGGGACATCCGGGCTGTTGCTCTGCATCTGGCGAACCTTTCCGTACGGCTGGAGCTCTGCGGGGTGGCGACGGCCGCGGGTGATCACCGCGCGGCCTCAAGGAACTGGGTGGTGGCGAGTTCGGCGTAGAGCGGGCTGGCGGCCACCAGTTCCTGGTGGGTGCCGACCGCTTGGACGATGCCGCTGTCGAGGACGACGATCCTGTCGGCCATGGCGATGGTGGACAGCCGGTGGGCCACGACCAGCACCGTGGTCGTCCGGGAGATGTCCGCCACCGTGTCCCGCAGTGCCGCCTCGTTCACGGCGTCGAGCTGGGAGGTCGCCTCGTCGAGGAGCAGGAGCCTGGGCCTGCGCAGCAGTGCGCGGGCGATGGCGACACGCTGGCGCTGTCCGCCCGACAACCTGGTACCGCGGTGGCCGACCAGTGAGTCGAGGCCCTCGGGCAGGCGTTCGACGAGGTCGTCCAGGCGTGCCGTGCGCAGGACCTGCCGCACCTCGTCGTCGCTGGCCTCCCGGCTGCCGAGCAGCAGGTTGTCGCGCAGCGAACCCGAGAGGACGGGTGCGTCCTGCTCGACGTATCCGATGGCCGAGCGCAGTTCGCCGATGTCCCACTCGGCGATGTCCCGGCCGTCCAGGAGAATGCTGCCGGCCGTCGGCTCGTAGAAGCGCTCGATCAGTGAGAACAGGGTGGTCTTACCGGCCCCGGACGGTCCGACGAAGGCGGTCATGCCGTGGGGAGGGACGGTGAAGGTCAGGCCGCTGTGTACGGGTGGCAGCTCGGGTGCGTAGCGGAAGTGGACGTCTTTGAACGACAGTTCGGCCGGTTCGGCGTTGCCGGGCCGGCCGCCGCCGGTGCCCTGCGGCTCGGCCGGCAGCGCCTCCGCGGCCCGGATGCGGTGCACCGCCGCGGCTCCGAGGTTGTACTGGCTGACTCCCCCGATGAGCTGCTGGATGGCGGGGACGAGATAGAAGACGTACATCAGGAAGGCGATGAGCCTGCTGGCCTCCAGCGCTCCCGAGGCCACGCGCACGCCACCGACCGCCAGGACGGTGAAGAAGGCCACCTGCATGGCCATCTCCGCCACGTTGCCCGCCATCGCCAGCCATCTGGCCGCGCGGACGCTCGCGGTCCACGCGTCCTCGGCGGCATGGTGAACGGCCGCCTCCTCGGCTTCCTCCGCTCCGGACGCCTTCACCGTGCGCAGCGCGCCCAACGCACGCTCCACGCTGGCTCCCACGAGGCCCAGCGACTCCTGGGACGCCATGCCGGCGGCGTTGACCCGGGACATCACCGAGCGGACGATCCAGCCGGCGACGAGCAGGACCGCCAGGGTCACCGCCGTGAGCACCAGGTCGAGCAGGCACATCAGAGTCGTGGTGGCCACGAGGGTGAGGGCCCCCGTGACGGTACCGACGAGCGACTCGGTGGTGACCTGCCGCAGCATGGTGGTGTCGGACGTGACCCTGGATATGAGGTCGCCCGGCTCGGTACGGTCGAACTCCGAGACGCGCAGCCGCAGGAGATGTGACGTCAGGCGACGACGTGCGTTCAGGACGATCGTCTCGGCGGCGCGCCGCAGCGTGTACGCGCCGAGCGGTCCGACCAGTGCGGTGAAGGTGACCAGGGCCCCCATCACCAGGAGTACGTCCCGCGGCGGCCGTCCGGAGGCGAGGCCGTCGATCAGCCGCTCGGCGGCGAGGGGAACCGCCAGGCCGGCTGCGGCGGTGAGCAGATTCAGCGCTCCGCCGAGAAGCAGCTGCGGCCAGGTCGGCCGCATGTGGCCGAGCAGAACCCGCCAGGTGGGCGTTGTGTCGGCGGAAGGCGCGGGGGGGTTCTCCGACGTTCCGGGTGTGTCCGACGCTGTGGCGCGGCCGGCGTGTGGTGGGTTCAAGGCGGTCCCTGAGGTGGACAGGCACGTGAGATGTGTGTGCGGTGCGGCTGCTGCCGGGATCTGCTCCGCCGTCGTCAGGCCCCTCCGGCCTCCGCGGGCCGTGACCGGCGGTATGACGAGAGGCCGGCAGGGCACATCCGGTGGCACCGGGAGCAGATCACGGCTCCCGGTGCCACCGACCCCGTCAGCAGGTTTGGTAGTACGACGTCACGATGCTGGTGCACGGGTGCGCGGACAGTTCCTCGGAGAGGGACTGGAGCTGCAGAACGTTGGCCATGGTGGTCACCTCCTTCCTTGCTCCCCGACCGCGGTGTTCCGCAGATCGAGGAACGGGATGATCGACGCGTTCCGGTCGAACGCGACGCCTAGGGCAACGAGGAGTCCCGCGGAGCCGCTGTCCAGGTCCATGGACAGGCGCAGGAGCTGGTTGCCGGGGAAAGCCAGGTGTCCTTCGTGGGACAGTGCGTGCCAGGAAAGTCTGCGGATGTGTTCGCGGATGAGCGGCCGGTCCTCGTCCTGACCCAGCAGGGCGAGGGTCACGATCAAGCCGGCGCGGCCCATGAACAGAGCCGGATGACGCACGAACGCCGCGCCGCACGCGCGCCGGACACCGGAGACGACCTCGGCGAAGCCGGGTTCGGCGCGTCTGCTCAGGTAGTCGGCGAGGACGACGGCGAGGCCTCCGCTGCCGGGCCCCAGGTAGAGGAGGTAGCGGTTGTTGTAGAGGAGATTGAAACCGCCGTCCTTGGCGAACTGCCCGCGCTCGACCTCCCGCTGGAGTGCGGTCCGGGCCAGGTCGAGGTAGCGCTCCTCGCCCGTGTCGTCGTGCAGCCGGAGGAAGTAGTGGGCCACACCGGTCAGCCCGTGTTCGAGACCGACCCTGCCCTGCGGCGGGAACATCGGTGATCCTGCGGCGCGGAGCTGGGACGCCAGTGTCTCGCCCATCTCCAGCGCTTCCTGGCGCAGGCTCTCGTCACCGGTGATCCGGGCGAAGTTCAGCAGGCTCAGGCCCGCTCCCGCGATGCCGCCGTGCAGCCCGGGGGCCGCCAGACGGTCGTGCGTCGCACGGGCGCGGCCGAGCATGTCCCGGGCGTCGTCGTGGCGTCCGAGCGCCTGCAGGGTCGCGGCCACTCCGTGCAGGCCGTCCATCAGGCCCGGGCGCGGGTTGTCGGCCCGGCCGACGGCGTCCACGAGCCAGTCCACGTAGTGGTCCGGTACGGCGGAGCCCACCTGGTGCAGGGCCCACAGGACCCCGGCGGCACCGGAGGCGACGGTGATGCCTCCGGTCCCGAACTGCTGCGGGTCGCCGGGGAACAGACGGTCCTTGCGGTCGGGTGAGGCGCTCGCGTGGATCCCGGCGACGAGGGAGTCGCGGATGGCCGGCCAGTGCGGTTCCTCCGCCGTGAACATGCGGGCCGGCAGGTCCGGTCCGAACGGTTCGTGTCCGGTTCCGAGGCGGCGGACGAGCCGCGCCCCGAACCCCTCGGGGACGGGGAAGTGCTCGGTGACGACATCGGTCAGGGTCGCGTACTTGACGGGGTCGCGCTCCTGCAGCGGGCTGATCGGAAGGAACACCCACTGCCGGAGGCAGTCGAGGGCGTAGTGGTCGGCGTCGCGGCCGGACATGCCCCGGGGGGCGGTGAACCCGGGCGCCCCGAGGGGAGGCGCCTGGGTGTCGGTCAGGTCCGATGCGATCTCGAAGTCGATCAGCGCGACCCGGCCGTCGGGCCGCAGGATGATGTTCGAGGGATGGAGGTCGGCGAACCGGACCCCCTTGGCGTGCACCGACATCAGCGCACGGTCCACCTTCGCCAGGACGTCCGTCGCCCACGCCGTGTACTCGGCGAGCCACTCGGCGGAGGGATCGGGACTGCTCAGCGGGTAGCGGTCGAAGACCTCGCTCAGCAGGGTCTCGCCCTCGATGTACTCCTGGACGAGGAAGTGGTGCTCCCAGATCACCAGGTGGTCCAGAACCCGGGGGACGCAGTCGAGGCCCTCCAGCCGCAGCAGCATGTCCCGTTCCCGCTTCAGCCGGGTCACGGCGTCCTGGCCGTCACGGTCGACACCCGCGTGGGGGCGCGCCTCGATCAGCACCACATACCGGTCGGAGTCCTTCTCCCGGGCCAGGTACACCCCGCCGCCGTTGGAGAAGTGCAGGGGCTTCTCGACCCGGTAGGGGAACTCGTCCCCGCCGGCGGTGCGCCGCTCGACCGACGCCCGGAGCACCTCCGGGACCTCCACCCACTCCGGCACGGTGAACACGGGGTCGCGCCTGTCCGGCACCAGCCGGCCGTCGGGGGTGCGGACGGCGTACACCTGCTCACCGCTCGGCGACAGGTAGGTCATGGGTACGAAGGCCCCGTAGCGCACGTACACGGGGACGTCCTCGTACCGGACGTCGCTGAGGATGTAGGGGCCGGTGAAACCCCGGAGCAGATCGGCCAGCGCGGGCAGCACGGAGGCGAGCTGCTCCTCGTCGTGAGGGTAGAGGGTCAGGAGCTTGCCGCTGCTGCCCCGGCCGGCGTACTTGTTGTTGAGCATCCGCATCGCGGCCTTGCTCCGCAGGAACTTGAACGTCAGGTCCCGGGACAGGCAGAAGTCCACGACCAGGTCGACGACCGTTTCGGCGTCGGAATCGGTCGCCGACACATGGATCTTCCAGCCCTGGTCCGGCAGTTCGGCGCCCGCGGGTTCGGCGACGACCCACAGCCCGTTCTCCCGCCGGGTCCAGCCGTCCGGGAGAGCGCGGCCGGACGCCGCGAAAAGGCTGTCCTCGTCCTTCATGTGCCAGGGCGGCTCGAAGAAGACCGGATCGGCCTGGCAGTACGCCATGAGTTCCGGAATGGTGCTGGCTTCCACGCGTTGAAACTCCTGTCCAGATGTGGCAATCCGTGATGCCTGGGCATCGACGCTATGAACGCGGCTCGAGGACTACCATGAGCTCGAGCAGGTAGCGCACCCGGTTCTTTCTGTATTGCAGGCCTCTCCCGTCCCGGGAAAGAGCCATTGCGGGATAACGGCGTGCCAGTGTTTCCAGCGTTGTGCTCGTCAGCATCCTGGCCAATGGCTCACCGAGGCATCGGTGATGCTCGTGGCCGAATGCGGCGTGGGCTTTTCCGGCCCGGCCGATGTCGAGGACATCGGGGTCCGGGTAGACGCTCGGATCACGGTTGGCCGCCATCAGCGAGGCCGCGACGAGCTGTCCTTCCGGGATCCGCACACCGCCCTCGTCGACCGGGCACCGTGCCCGGCGTGGCAGGCCGAGCGGATAGGGCGTCACGAACCGCAGCAGTTCCTCGGCCGCGTCCTCAGCGGCAGCCGGATCGTCGACGAGCCGCTGCCACTGCCCGGGGTGCAGGAGCAGAGCGGCCACTCCGTTGGCGAGCAGGGTGGTCGTGGGCCGGCACCCGGACACCAGCAGGAGCCGGGCGGCGGACACGAGATCGTCCTCGGCCAGGCGGTCGCCCTCCGCGGCGATCGCCCATCCGATGAAGTCGTCGCCGGGCCGCTTCCGGCCGGCTTCGATCAGTCGGCGCAGGTAGGCGTCCACGTCCTCGTGCGCGCCTGGCGGCGGGACGGAGAGCCGCCGTACCAGCCAGTCGTGGAGGTAGTCGCGGTCGGCGTCCGGGACACCGAACAACTCGCACAGCGCGAGTACCGGCAGCGGCACCGCGACGCGGCGGACGAAGTCGGTCTCTTCGGAGGCCGGCAGGCCGTCCAGGAGTCCGTCGACGCGGCGCTGGACGCGTTCCCGCAGGCGGGAGACGTGCTCCGTCGTGAGGTGCCGGCCGATGAGTTCCCTGAGCCGCCGGTGTTCACGAGCGTCGACGCTGATCGTGTCGGTGCCGCCTCGATGCTCGGCCGCCAGTTCGGGGCACTGGGCCCGGAAGCCCGGCGTGATCTCGACGTCGCCTCTCAAGTGGGGGGATGCGAGGACCTCGCCTGCCGCCTGATGTCCGGTGACGATCCACGTGGTGGTCGCGTCGGCGGCCTCCAGGCGGTGCACGGGCCCCAGTTCGGCGCGTTGCCGCATGGCCTCGGCGTCGTGGAGCAGCATCGCGGTCAGGGGCGGAAGCCGCACCGGGTAGGTACTCGGTACGGCGGCCGGCCGGCCCATTTCGCGCAGATGGTCGACCACGGCCGATTCGATGCGGTCGGGATCCTCGTCGAGTGACAGCAGGAGCGCCGGACACGGAGGCTCCGGGGAACCACCCGCGGCGGCTTCCTCGCCGGGAAGCAGGGCCACCACCGCCGCCACCCGCTCGGGGTGGCGGTCCGCGATCTCGAACGCGGCGTGCGCGGCCCGGTCCGCTCCGAGCAGTACCCCACGGTCGGGGCTGTCGTCGCGGGTCAGGAAGTCCGTCAGTACGTCGATGCACCGGGCGAGGTCGCCCTGCGGCGCGTCGACGCTCCGCACACTCCAGTTCCGCGGGATTCCGCCGGATTCCAGGAAATCCGTACCCAGCGGTGTTTCGCCTATGACGACCAGACAGTGACTCGGCGATTCCGCACCGTCCCACGGGCCACCCGAGCGGACGGATCGAGTTTCTGCATCCGACTTCACCGGATCACTCACTCCCCCCACCAATGGACTCGAAAAAGACGATGAAGACGCGCTGTGAATTTCCGGAAAACTCTTGCAGCGCTGAACAGACCATAAGCGGGCGTGCGGCAGAACAGGAGAGGTAATCGTTACTCAACGAACCCGCTCGTCCCGCGGAATGCTCTGTTCCATGTTCGAGTCGTGATGGGAGGTTTGAAGCAGCTGAATCCCCGGCCATCGGCGCGGCCGCCGGGTGCGACGGCGGAGCGGAAGAGAAAAGACCGAACGGGAGTCGCGCCGGCGGCGAGCGCGCACCCGGAGGTGCGGCAGTCGGCCGTGCACACGTCAAGGAGGGTTCGAGTGACACACCTGTGACATGTGTGGTGTTCCGAAACGTCAGGACCGCAGCTGCGGGGCACGGATGAGCGTGTGGGCGAACGCCGTCCGCGACCGGTGGGCTCCGGTGGAGAACATCTGCCCTGGGCGGCAGACGCGCAGGGTGAGGGCGTCACCCCTGCGGAGGGCCGGCCCGCACGACGCCGGCCGGGCGGGCACCCGGAACCGGTCGACGTACGCTCAACTGCCCGGTGGGACCGGGCAGATGTGACATGTCCCTGCTATGGCAGGCGCTGCGGGTGACGTGGCACCGGGACAGCGCACCCGGGCCGGCGGCGTGGGCAAGGCGCCGCTCAGGTCCGAGTCGCGTAGTGAGCATGTGTTCTCCCCCGTTGTCGGCGGCCGGTACACGCACGGTAGACAGCCGCTCTTGCAGATGACTGGAAAGAACGGGAGACGGTTCCCAGTCGTTTCCAAGACGCCCGCCGGCCGCGCCGGCGACGGCCCGGGGCGGTACGGGCACCGGCAGGCACGCCGTCAACCGCTGAAGCCCGCCCTCCGGCCGACCGCAGCGGTCACGAAGCCAAGAGGGGCCCGAGCATGCCCCCGGCGGCCTCGCATCCCGCCTGACCAGGTGAAAGACTCCAGAAGGCCGGCTCTCCCGGTCACCCCGCACGGAGGTTCTCAGGACTCGGCCGACGTCCTTCGCCTTGCCTAAGTGGACGACGGTCCCCTATCGTCCATGCCGCAGCGTAGCGGGATATCGCCCAGCATGGTCACTCTGGGCGACCCGAGAGGCACAGCGACGCAGGGTCTGGGCAACCCTGTCCTCGTACGGCTCAGCCGTGATGTCTCCGGCGACTTCAATCGACAGGCGCGCTTGCGACCACAACCAGTGGGCTTCTTTCACCAATTTCACGCTTGAAGCATTCGTTCGGGGGAGGCGATATGCAGAGCGGCATCGGCGCCGCGTACGCAGGACTGATTTACCCACCCGGGTCCTCGCGTTAGGAAATTGCTCCGCGGGCGCGCCGTCGGCGGGCAGAGCGGAACCCGATCTGGTACGTGTCCACTGGGGCACCCGCACAGAACTCTGCGGAAGAAGATGATCCCACACGCCTTCAGTTCATCCACCGATCAGCAGACCAAACTCCAGAATCCTTTACTGATCGACGAGGCGACGCCTCTTACGGGCCGTGAAGTCGAACTCGACAAAGCCTGCCGGGTACTCGGCGCCACCAGCCGACCGGCCGGGGTCCTCCTGACGGGGGTCACGGGGATCGGCAAGTCCCGACTGGCGGACGAGATCGTCTCGCTCCACGGACGGGATGCCGTGGACGTCGACCCCGCGCTGCAGGAGGTGCTGCGTACCCCTGAGGCAGTCGGCTTCCTCGAGAAGACGATCGCCCGGGCCGTCCGCCTGCGCCTTCTGCTCCGTGTCGACAACGCTCACCTGCTCGATCCGGCCGCGGTGCCGCTGCTCCTGCAAGCCGTGTGCCGTCAGCACGTCCGGCTGCTCGCGGAGATCAATTTGGACGCCGGGGGCACCGGAGCCGGTGACGCCCTGTGCCGCAGCCCCTACCTGCACACCATTCACGTGGGACCGCTCGACGCCTCCACGACACGGCGGTTGGCCGGCCATTTCTCCGGGCAACGGATTTCCCAGCAGTGCGCGGCGCGACTCGCCGACCTTTCCGCCGGAAACCCTTCGGTGCTTCGAGAAATCATCCGCGCCCTCCAGAACGAGCGTCCTGCTTCCATTTTCGGTGACTCCAGATTGATGATTCCTGAGTCGGTCGTACTCAGAAAACTCGCGGACGCGCGCATCGCGGTACTCGAAACGGCGCCGCGGGAAGCTCTCGAGCTCATCGCCCTGGCGGAACCGGCACGGCTCACGGCCGTCGAAGAACTCGTCGACCCGGACGTTCTCGTGTCGCTCGAGGACAGACGGCTCATCACCACGACCGTGGATGACGCAACGGCTCACATCACTGTTGCGGATCCGTTGCTCGGCCACGTGCTGCGCCAGGAGACGGGCCCCCTACGCCGGAAGCAGCTGCTCGCTTCCTGGAAGACGGCACTGCCGGAGAGCGAGAGACAACCGGACGAATACGTGCGGATCGTCAGCTGGGAGCAGCAGAGCGGGCACACCCTGTCGGAAGGCCGGCTGCTCCAGGCGTGCAGGTACGCGCTCAGCCGCCACGACCTGCCGACCGCCACGCACTTGGCGCGGGTCGCGTGGCGCACGTACCGGTCGGCGAGCGCTGCCGACCTTTATGGCCAGGCACTCTTGGCCAGCGCGTCGCTCGACGACCTGCACAAACTGTGTCTCGAAGCGGTCGAGAAGGACGACGCCGAGGTCGGGCGGGCGCTCCAGCCGTGGCGGGCGCGCGCCTGGATCCTGGGCTGTGACTACGCGCAGGCCGAGGCGGCCATCAGCGAGATGCAGGGGCCGGCGAAGGAGTTGCTGGCGGCCCTCTCGGATTACTTCCAGGGGCGCTACCAGGACTGCCTGCACCGCTGTTCTCCGCTGCTGGCCACCGCGAGTCCCGCCATGCGCGTCGAGGCCACGGTGTTCGCGATGTCCGCTCTGTGTCATCTGGGACGACCACTGGACGCCCTGGCTCTGTACGAGGACGCCGCACGTGCGATGCGGAGCGAGGACGACGTGTGGGCACCGCACACGGACTCCCTGGAGGAGTTGCGGGCCTGCGCACTGCACCTGTCGGGGGATCTGCGCGGCGCCCAGGACATACTCGAACAGGAATACGGCGACGCCGCGCGCAGGATGTCCTTCCGCACGGACACCCAGAGGGGTCTCGCGCTCGGCTTCACGCTCTACGAGCGAGGACTGGTCCGCAGGGCCCTCGCCCACTTCGTCCTCTCCCCCGCCTATCAGGTGGGGTGGGAACAGTGGCACGCGCGTGCCGGCATCTACGCCGAACTGGCGTCCAACTGCCTCCCGGACAGCCAGCGGAAGGCTCCTCACGCCCAGCTCGACACCCTGCCCAGCGGGCACTACACGCATCTCGCCATCGTGCGCGCCCACCGTGCCATGTCCCGCGGAGACCAGGCCACGGCTCTGGCGCTCCTGCAGAACGCGGTACGTGACGCCCAGGCGCAGGGGGCCGGCACCGATGTGGCGATCATCGTGCACGAGATGGCGCGCATCGGCCTGGCGTCGGACACGCGCGCACAGTGGTCCGTCGCCGTGCAAGGGCCGTATCTGCAGGCTCGCCTGCGGTACGCGCAGGCGCTGGCCACCGGCGATCACGCGTTGATGAAGTCGGTCGCCCGCTCCTTCGCCGCGGCCGGCGCGGAACTCTACGCGGCGGAGGCGTACGCCGAGATCAGCCGCATGCGCCGAAGGACCGGGGACAGCGGTGCCGCTGCCGCCGCGGTGGCGGCGGCCCGTGCCCATCTCGGTGCCTGCGACCCGGTGCGGACCCCCGCGCTGCGCTTCCTGGACCAGCCGGCGTCCCTGTCGACCAGGGAGCGGACCATCGCCGGGCTCGCGGCCGAGGGGCTGTCGGACAAGGAGATCGCGGAACAGCTCGTCCTGTCGCCGCGGACCGTGAGCAACACCCTTTACCGCGTCTACCAGAAGCTGGACATACCCGGACGCCGTCACCTGCGGCAACTGCTGGAGGCCTCGGCCTTCTAGCGAAGGGCGATCACGTCGACGAGCCCTGCCCGGAGACCGGGCAGGGCTCGTCGACGTGTCCTTGCGGGCTCACCGCGCCGACGAGAGGGTGTCGCCGTGGGTGCGCCGCGGTTGTGGAACTGCCGTGCGGACGAGGGCCCCGCACGGCTCGCGGTCCGCGCGCTCACCGGGTCATGGCGCAGGCCGGTACCGGGGGTTCCCGGTACCGGCCTGCGCGCCAGGGGCCGGCGGTTCGGCTGCCGCCGGCCCCTGACGTCATCCACCGCTCGAGGCCGTCAGGCCCTCGCCGACTCGCTCGGCGCGGCGGCCGGCTCCTGGGGAGCGGCGCCGGACTTGCCGCGCATGAAGGCGGCGGTGAGCAGTCCGCCGACGGCGGCGACCGCGGCGGCGCCGAGGAAGGCGGCGCTGAAGCCGTTGGTGAGGGCCGCGGGGTCGCCGGTCCGGTCGGCCCCCTTGGAGGTGGCCAGTGCCGTCAGGGCCGCCAGGCCGAGAGCGGAACCCACCTGATAGGTGGTGTTGACGATGCCGGAGGCGAGACCGGCCTGCTCCTGCGGGGCACCGGACATGGCCGACATCATGAGCGGGATGTAGGCCAGGGACATGCCGGTCGCGGCGACGAGCGACGCGGGCAGGACGTCGACCGCGAAGGTCCCGGTCGGTTCCGCGGCCGACAGCCAGACCAGGCCCACGGCCAGGACGAACAGGCCGCCGACGATGAGCGGCTTGGGGCCGAACCGGCCGAGCAGCCGGGCGGTGATGAGCGTCATGAAGATCATCAGCAGCCCGGTCATGGGCAGCAGCGCGGCACCGGACGCGAAGGCCCCGAATCCGAGGACCTGCTGGAGGTAGAGGTTGAGGAAGTACCACATCGGGATCCAGGCGGCTCCCATCAGGGTCATTCCCACGTTCGAGATGCCCAGCCCGGGGACGCGCCAGATACCCAGCGGCATGAGGGGGGTGCGGACCGTCTTCTGGATGAGCAGGAAGCCGGCCAGCAGGACGGCCGCGCCGAGGAGCCCCAGGACGGTCTGGGTGTCGCCCCAGCCGACCTCGGGAGCGCGGACGGTGGCGAAGACCGCCAGGGCCAGGCCGCCGGTGACGGCCACCGCGCCCAGCAGGTCGACCGAGCCGCGGTTGCCGGCCACGGCGGGCAGCAGTCCGGTGGCGGCCAGGGTGGCGATGCCGATGGGGATGTAGATGATGAACACCCAGGGCCAGCTCGCCCATTCGGTGAAGACGCCGCCGAGGAAGACACCGGCCGTGCCGCCCGCCGGTGCCGCGGCGCCGTACAGCGCGAGCGCCTTGCCCAGTTCCTTGGGGTCGTGCCCGAAGAGCATCATCAGCAGCGTCATCGAGGCCGGCGCGATGAGCGCCCCGCCGACGCCCTGGACGGCACGGCCCGCTATCTCCACCCAGGCCGTCGTGGCGGCCGCCGCCACCACCGAGCCGGCGGTGAGGACGACCCAGCCGCTGACGAAGACGCGCCGCGCTCCCAGCAGGTCCGACAGGCGGCCTCCCAGCAGCAGCAGCCCGCCGAAGGCGACGACGTAGGCGTTGAACACCCACTGCAGATCGCCCTGGGAGAAGTCCAGGTCACGCTGCATTTCGGGGAGCGCCACACCGATGATCGAAGTGTCCATGATGACCATGAACTGAGCGGCTGCGAGCACCACGAGGGCCCACCAGCGCCGCGGATTGACGGTTGACATTGCTCTGCCTTCCACTGAGTTGCATACCCCTGGGGGGTATCTAGCTGGCGACAATATATACCCCGAGGGGGTATCCGAGTAAAGGGGGTGCCGGGCACATCGTTCCGGCGGCCCGCACAGAGCCGCGGCGCCTCGGAACCTGGGCTTTCGCACCGCCGGCGTTCAGTGCCGGTGGCTGTCCTCGTGCCGGCCGGTGGCGTCACCGGCCGGAGCCGTCCGCGGCTCGGCAGGCGTACCGACCCGGACGGTGAAGGCCGCGGTGCGCACGGTGTCGCCGTGCTTGAAGTCGAAGAAGAGCCGGTAGGTGCCGGCGCTGGGTGCGGTGGTGCCGAAGGAGACGTCGGGGCCGGACTTCGTGGCGCCGTCCCCGGGTTCGCCGTCGGGGTGGACGTGCAGGTACGCGAGGTCTCCGGAGCGCAGGGCGACAAGGTGCCCGTAGGCGCCGAGGTAGGGCTGGAGGTCGGTGACCTCCCGGCCGCCGCGGTCGACGGTGAGGGTGAGACGGCTTTCCGCACCGGCCCGCAGGTCGCCCCTCAGCCTCACGGTGTAGCCGTCGACGGTGGCGGTGGCCGACGCCTCGGGCACCTCGGCCGGCCGGTAGGCGCCGGAGACGGCCAGGTCGGCGCCGAGGGTGAGCCCCTTCGACCGGTTCGCGGGTTCGAAGTCGGCGAACACCCGGTAGCCGCCCGCGGCGGGAAGGTCGACGGGGGTGCTCCAGGTGCCGTCGGCGGCGCGACGGGGATGCAGATGCCGGTAGGTTCCCAGGTCGCGGGAAGCGACGATCAGGTGGAGTTCCTTGCCGTGCGCCCGTTCATAGGCGGTGACCGGCCGGCCCTTCGCGTCTCGGACGACGAAGCGGAGATCGCCCTTCCGGCCGGCGGCCAGGCGCGGGCTTCGCAGATCGAGACTGTAGCCGCCGTCGGCGACCTGCAGGCCACCGGGCACGGCTGACGCTTCGGCCTCGCCGTGGCCCGCGTGGCCGCCGTGCCCCCCGCCCCGCTCCGGCGCCTCGCTCGCCGAGTGGGCGGAGTGCGCGGCCGTGTCGTCCGCCAACGGGGCGACGGCGCCGCCGACCCCGTACGCGGTTCCGAAGACCGCCGCCGACGCGGCGGCGAAGCCGCCGAGTTTCCACAGAACGTTCATCACAGGCTCCTGGAGAGGGACCGGCAGGGTTTGATACCCCTAGGGGGTACCCGTACCTGCCGCGAGTTGCTCAACATACGGGGAGGGGGTATACGATGCCAGCATAGTGCATACCCCCCCAGGGTATGGATCGACCTGAAAGGAATGTGCCATGGGTTCCTGCTGTACTTCTGACGGCAGCTGCTCCACCAGCGCCGCTTCCACCGTTGCCGTCGAGGGCACCGCGGTCGCGACCGTCTACAAGGTGTCCGGCATGACGTGCGGCCACTGCGAGACCACCCTCACCCGCGAGATCGGGGTGCTCGACGGCGTGGTCGGGGTGGAGGTGGACGTCAAGGCGGGCCTCGTCACGGTCACCACCTCGACCGAGCCCGACGACCAGAAGCTGGCGGCCGTCGTCGACGAGGCCGGCTACGAACTGACCGGCCGGGCGGCCTGACACCTGGCCGTCCGGCCGGTAGGACCACCGGCCGGACGGCCGGGCGGAGAGCGCCGATCCGCTCTCACCCGCTGGACCTCGCCCGGGTCCAGCGGGCCCGGCGCCCCCTCGACTTTCCTCCAGGAGGAGTGATGACCACCTCGGTTTCCGACAACGCCGAGATCGAACTCGCCATCGGCGGGATGACCTGCGCCTCCTGTGCGGCGCGCATCGAGAAGAAGCTCAACCGCATGGAGGGCGTCACCGCCACCGTCAACTACGCGACCGAGAAGGCCAAGGTGGTCTACTCGGCCGAGGTGACCGTGCCGGACCTGATCGCCACCGTGGAGGCCGTCGGCTACACCGCGAAGGAGCCCGCTCCGCCGCGCGATTCCGGCGCACCACGGGACGGCGAGGGTTCCGAGGAGGCCGCGGGGACGGACGAACTGCGTCCGCTGCGGCAGCGGTTGACCACCGCTGCCGTGCTCGCCGTCCCGGTGATCGCCCTGGCCATGGTTCCGGCCTGGCAGTTCGAGTACTGGCAGTGGTTGTCGCTCACCCTGGCCGCGCCCGTGGTCACGTACGCGGCCTGGCCCTTCCACCGCGCGGCCTGGACCAATCTCCGGCACGGCGCCGCCACCATGGACACGCTGATCTCGGTGGGCACGGCGGCGGCGTTCCTGTGGTCGTTGTGGGCCCTGTTCTTCGGCACCGCCGGCACCCCGGGCATGACCCATGCCTTCGAACTGACCATCGCCCGCACCGACGGCTCGGGGAACATCTATCTCGAGGCCGCCGCCGGCGTGACCGCGTTCATCCTGGCGGGCCGGTACTTCGAGGCCCGGTCCAAGCGCAAGGCGGGCGCCGCGCTGCGGGCCCTGATGGAACTGGGCGCCAAGGACGTCACGGTCCTGCGCGACGGGCGCGAGGAACGGGTACCGATCAGCGAACTGCAGGTCCACGACCGCTTCCTGGTCCGGCCGGGCGAGAAGATCGCCACCGACGGCACGGTCGTCGAGGGCGCCTCGGCCGTGGACGCCTCGATGCTCACGGGCGAGTCCGTGCCCGTCGAGGTGGGGATCGGCGACGCGGTCACCGGAGCGACCGTCAACGTCGGCGGACGCCTGGTCGTCGAGGCTTCCCGGGTCGGCGCCGACACCCAACTCGCCCGCATGGCGCGCCTGGTCGAGGACGCGCAGAACGGCAAGGCGGCCGCACAGCGGCTCGCGGACCGCATCTCCGCCGTCTTCGTGCCGGTCGTCATCAGCCTGGCGGTGGGAACTCTCGGCTTCTGGCTCGGCAACGGCGCCGAGCTGTCCGCCGCCTTCACCGCGGCGGTGGCGGTACTGATCATCGCCTGCCCCTGTGCCCTGGGCCTGGCCACCCCCACCGCGCTCATGGTGGGCACCGGCCGGGGCGCCCAGCTGGGCATCCTCATCAAGGGACCGGAGGTGCTGGAGAGCACCCGCAAGATCGACACGATCGTCCTGGACAAGACCGGCACGGTCACCACGGGCCGTATGACCCTGCTGGGTGTGCACACCTCCGAGGGCACCGACGAGGCCGACGTGCTGCGGCTGGCGGGCGCGCTGGAGCACGCTTCGGAACACCCCATCGCCCAGGCGGTCGCGACCGGCGCCGCCGAGCGGGTCGGCACGCTGCCCACGCCCGAGGACTTCGCCAACGTTCCCGGGCTCGGAGTCCAGGGTGTCGTCGAGGGGCACGCGGTCCTCGTGGGACGCGAGAGGCTTCTCGACGAGTGGGCCCTGGTGATGCCGGTCGAACTGGCACGCGCCAAGGCGGCCGCCGAGGCCGCGGGCCGCACCGCCATCGCCGTCGCGTGGGACGGCGAGGCCCGGGCGGTGCTGGAAGTGGCCGACGCGGTCAAGGACAGCAGCGCACAGGCCATCGCCCGGCTGCGGGCGCTCGGCCTCAAGCCGGTGCTGCTCACCGGCGACAACCGGGCGGTCGCCGACGCGGTCGCCGCGGAAGTCGGCATCGACGAGGTGATCGCCGAGGTCATGCCCGAGGACAAGGTCAGCGTCGTCAAGCGACTCCAGGCCGAAGGGCTTTCGGTCGCGATGGTCGGTGACGGGGTCAACGACGCGGCCGCGCTGGCGCAGGCCGACCTGGGCCTCGCCATGGGCACGGGCACCGACGCGGCCATCGAGGCCGGCGACCTCACCCTGGTCCGGGGCGACCTGCGCGCCGCGGCCGACGCGATCCGCCTCTCCCGCAAGACGCTCGGCACCATCAGGTCGAACCTGTTCTGGGCCTTCGCCTACAACGTGGCGGCGCTGCCGCTGGCCGCGGCCGGGCTGCTCAACCCGATGATCGCCGGAGCGGCGATGGCGTTCTCCTCCGTCTTCGTCGTCGGCAACTCACTGCGGCTGCGCGGTTTCAAGGCGCTCGGCTGAAGCGCCCGTCCAGCGGGGGCGGCCCACCGGAGGCCGCCCCCGCACATGGCTTCCCCACCAGCGCCCGCAATCCCTTTTCCAGCCGCTTCCCAGTGGGCGTGCGTAGATTTCCGGCCAACGGCGGTCGAGCCGGCGTTCCGGTGAAGGAGGACGCCGCAGCCGATCCGCGGGACGTTTCCGCGGGCCGCCGGCAAAAGGTGTCTGTCCTGCGTCGGCGGCCTGACCGCCGACAGCCAAGAGGGGGAAGATTCGTCATGCGCGTATCGGGTGTGCCCGCCGTCACGGCGGCGGTGTTGGGGCTGGTGCTGCTGACCGGGTGCCAAGGGGACGATCTCAAGGGCTCGAAGCCCGTGAAGTCCCCCGCCGCGTCGGCGAGCGCAGTGGACCCGACCACAGCTCCGGCCCGGCCCGGCGCGACGGACTCCGGCAAAGCCTCCCCCTCCGCCTCCGCGGCGCCTTCGGGCCCGGTCAGGCAGGTGATCGACGCTTCGATGGCGGGCGGCCTGTCCAAGGTGTCGGGCAAGAACCCGGCACGTGACGTCGACCCGGGCGAGATGCGCGACGGCATGAACCTCGTGTCGGCCGCGTACTCCGACTGGGGGAGCGACGACGCCGTTCTGGTCGTCGCGGTCGATCATGTGCCCGAGGCCACCACCAAGCGCCGTGAACACCTGTGGCGCGGCATGCTGGAACACATCGAGTGGGACTTCGGCCAGGGCGTTCCCGAGGCGCAGCCGGTCAGCGATCCCGGACCGCTCGGCGGCTCGGTGGAGTGCCTGTCGGCGTCGCTCGCCGAGAACGGGAACGTCATCTGCGGCTGGGCGGACGCGACGACCGCGGGGGTGGCTCTCTTCCCGAACAGCACGGTGATGTCGGCGTCCATGGAGTTCATGACCATGCGTGTCGATCTGGAGAAGTGAGGCGGAACGTCCTGCCCGCCCGCCTGGCGGACGCCGCCGCGGCCACGGCGGTCCTCGATGCCGCCGGGCACGGTCGGGCGGGAACGGAGGCGGATGGCCGTGCCGTCCGTGAAGGCGTCGGCCAGGACCCGGACCGCGACGCCGTCCCGCCCGGGGAAGCCGCGATGTGCGGGAGTCTGTGCGTGGTGGTCTCCTTCACGGCCGCCACCGGGGTGCCCCGAGGTGAGGGGTGCCGGCCGTCGGTGCGGCGGTGCCGTCGCGGACCTGGTGTCGGTGCGGCTGACGGCGCCTGCCGTGCTGTGTCAGGCCGTGACGCCGACGGTGGCCCAGTGGTGGACCGCCCCGGCTTCTGCCCGGGTGCCGTGTCCGGCGGACAGCGCGTCGACGATGACCCTGCCGCGGCCGTGCTCGGCGTGGGTTCCGGTGGCGGCCCACGCCCCCGGGGACGCGGCGGGACCCGCGTCGCTGACGTCGATGTGCACGCCGTCGGTGCCCAACCGCCTCAGCCGCAGAGCCACGGGCGGCAGAGCGTGCTCGACGGCGTTGGTGACGAGTTCGGAGATGATCAGCAGGATGTCGTCCGCCTGCTCCTCAGGCAGACCCCACGACGCCAGCAGGATCCGGGCTTCTCTCCGGGCGGACGCGGCGGCGGTCACGTCGTGGGCCAGCCGCAGGGTGTAGGACCTCGGGGGGCCTGCCAGGACGCGCCGGGTCGGCGCGTCGGCCAGGTGGGTGGTGGAACACATGACAATCACCGATCCGGTGGCTTCCCGGGGACATCGACGGCTCCGATGCTGGCCGAACCGCCTGTCGGTTCCCTGTCCGGCCCCTGTCCCGGCGCGTGCCGCGAAATCCGGTACCTCGCGGGCGCCTGCGTCAGCCGGGTCGGTCAGGAGCGGCGTTCCGGGTGCGGATGCCGCGTCCGGGCCTGCGGCGTACCGCGTCCGCGGGCCGGCGGCGGGGCTTGAGTAGCGAGTACTCGTGCGGCGGCCCACGGGCGGTCGGCAGCCTGGTGGACGCCTCCGCCTGCTTCCCCGCTCCCGGGCCGGCCCTGCCGGGACGACGGTCCGACGACGCCGGTACGGCGTCCCTGTCGGCGTGTTCGCCGCCGAAACGAGTATGGATTACTCATGATCGGACGTTCGATGACGCGTTGGATGAGTACGGCCTGTGAATGGTGGCCAGGCATCCGCAGCTGTGGCGGCGCGTGGTCGCCGCGGCCCTGAAATCGTAGTGCGCGGCGCCGCCGTCGACGACGCGGGGGCCGGCCGGCACTGCCGCCCGCAGCGGGGGCGTTACACGGTGAAGGGGCGGTACCGAATGACCGGTCGGGATGAGCACACTTTGGTCAGCGCTGACGGGCGCGCCGTGGGTGACGGGCGCTACGTCCTGCAAAGCCTTCTCGGAGAAGGCGGCATGGCCACGGTGTACCTCGGTCACGACACCGTGCTCGACCGGCCGGTGGCCGTGAAGCTCCTCCGCTCGGACCTGGCGGGACAGCAGGCGTTCCGGCTGCGGTTCATCAGGGAGGCCAAGGCGGTCGCCAGCCTCAACCACACCAACATCGTGTCGGTGTTCGACTCGGGTGAGCACTCGGGCCAGGGT
This sequence comes from Streptomyces sp. H51, assembly GCF_035656535.1. Taxonomy (NCBI): domain Bacteria; kingdom Bacillati; phylum Actinomycetota; class Actinomycetes; order Kitasatosporales; family Streptomycetaceae; genus Streptomyces; species Streptomyces sp. H51. The sequence goes on along the minus strand of NZ_JAYMHD010000070.1, from coordinate 37,731 downwards.
GCGGCCGAGCCGTACATCGTCATGGAGTACGTCGAGGGCTGTTCGCTGCGCGAGCTCCTCGACCAGCATGTGGCCGAGAGCGGGGCGATGCCCGTACCGCTGGCCCTGCAGATCACGAGTGAGGTCCTGGCCGCCCTGTCGGAGAGCCATGCGAGAGGGCTGATCCACCGGGACATCAAGCCGGCCAACGTGATGATCACCCGGCGCAACGTGGTGAAGGTGATGGACTTCGGCATCGCCCGGGCGATGGAGAGCGGGCTCGGCTCCATGACACAGACCGGGATGGTCGTCGGGACTCCTCAGTACCTCTCCCCCGAGCAGGCCATGGGCCGGCAGGTGGACGAGCGCTCCGACCTGTACTCGGTCGGCTGCATGCTCTTCGAGATGGTCACCGGCCGGCTGCCGTTCGACGGCGACGCGCCGCTCACCATCGCCTACCAGCATGTGCAGGCACCAGCGCCGGTGCCTTCGCAGGTCAACGCGTCCGTGCCCGAGTCCGTCGACCGGCTGATCGCCACAGCCCTGGCCAAGGACCCCGCGCAGCGGCACCAGTCCGCCGACGCCATGCGCGAGGCGGTCCAGGCACTGCTCGCGCAGATCGGGCCGGCCGGGTCCGCCGCGCCCGCCCGACCGGCGGACTCCCCCGGGCACCCCGGCGTCGGGCAGGGCAACGACTCCTTCGGTCCCCCGCCGGCGGTGGGGGCTCCTTACATGCCCACCTTCGCGGCGTCTGCGTACCCCTCGCAAGGAGCCGCCGCGCCGGCTTCCGGCGGTCCGGCGCCGATGGCCGTGCACCCCAACCCCTATCAGGGGACGCTCCCCGGTGGGCACGCACCGCAGGCCCCGCACCGCCCCTCGTCGCCGCCGCGCCGCAAGGCCGTGGTGTGGGTGGCGTCGGCCGCCGCCGTGCTCGTGCTCGGCGGACTGACCGTGCTCACGCTGGGCAACGGGGGGAAGGCCGACGACCCGGAGGACGTCGGTCCGGACAAGAGCGCTTCGCAACCCGCGGCGTCGGCGTCGGCGTCCCCCTCGCACGGCGACGTCGTGATGGGTGACACCTCGCTCACGATGCCGGTGAAGGACTGCACCAAACCCAAGGTCTCGCAGGACGGCAAGATCTCGGTGCCGTGGTTCAAGCTGCACCACATCGACTCGGTGCGCGCCTGCGCCGAGGCGGGCGGGTGGAAGCTCACCGAGAAGACGAAGGACGAAGCGCTCTGGGGCAAGGGGATCGTCGTCGACCAGTCGCCGATCGGCACCCAGGTCGACCCGGACCTCAAAGTGGTGACCGTCTGGGTTTCGACGGGTGTCTCGTAGCGGCGTTCCGCGCCACACGTGCGCCGGCCCCGCAGCCGGGGGTGTGCCCGCCCCTCACCGTTCCGCCTCGTTCGCAGCCGGCGGGCCGGGACCGGGTCGTCGGCGCAATGGAGTACCGGTTGCTCATCACTCACCGCTCCGGCGCGTGTTCCAATCTACGGGTGGTGAGTGTCACGTTCATCCCCGGAGCGACATCTCGCCGTCGTGGGCTATTCCGCATGCGGGATAGCCCACCTCACTTCTTCCCGCCGTCGCGAAGGTCCTCGTCACCCGCGACCGGGCGCGGAGGGCTCTCGCGCGGGACACGCTTCGGGTACCGCAGCGGCGGATGCCCGGCCGCCGCGGCGCCGGCTCGCGCGGGCGGGCCGGCCGAGGACGACGCCGGCCAGGACCAGTGCCAGCCCGCACGACTGCTGGACGGTCAGCGCCTCCCCGGCGACGGCGATGCCCAGCAGCACGCCGGTCACGGGATTGAGCAGGCCGATCAGCCCCACGGTTCCCGCGGGCAGGTGCCGTAGTCCCGTGAACCAGGCGACGAACGCCAGCGCGGTGGCGACGAGGGCGACGTAGCCGAAGGCGAGCAGAGCGGGCGCGGACAGCGCGGGCGGGGCACCCTCCACGGCCGCGGCGACCGGGAGGAGGAAGAGGCCGCCGGCGGTCAGCTGCCAGGAGGTCGAGGCCAGGACGTCGACATCGGCGCTCCACCGCTTGGTCAGGATGTGGCCGAACGACGACACCAGCATGGCGGACACCGCCGCGAGCACACCCGGCACACTCGTCCGGGCGGCTCCCGTGAGCAGCATGAGACACACACCGGCGAGCCCGATCGCGGCGCCGGCCAGATGAGCCGCCCTGGGACGCTCGGACATCAGCAGCCACGCCACGAGCATCATCGCCAGCGGGGACACCGCCATGACGGTCGAGGCGACGCTCGTGGGAAGGAGCTGGGAGGCGGCGTAGACGAGGACGAAGAAGACACTCACATTGAGGGTCCCCAGCACGGCGGACCGCCACCACCACGCGCCCCGGGGCCGCTGCCGACGCAGCACCAGCAGGAAAAGGCCGGCCGGCAGCGCTCGTACGGCGGCCCCGTAGAGGGGGCGGTCCGCGGGGAGGAACTCGTGCGTGACGAAGTAGTTGGCTCCCCAGGCGACCGGTGCTATCGCGGTCAGCGCGACCCAGCGCGCATTGGCTTCCATGGAAGGCATTCTACTTCCACGGAAGCTATACTGTCTTCCATGGAAGACAGTGAGCTGGACCGAGTGGCCCGCATCCAGGCCGACTGGCGCCGCGAACGGCCCGACCTCGACGTCTCCCCCCAAGGCGTGATCGGCCGGCTTCACCGGCTGGCCGACCGGCTCACCGGGGAACTCCGCCTCGTCTACGCCCGCTACGGCCTCAGCGAAGGGGAGTTCGACGTCCTGTGCGCGCTGCGCCGCGCCGGTGAGCCCTACCAGCGAGCGCCCGGCGAACTCGCCGCGCACACCATGGTCACCACCGGCGCCATGACGAAGAGGATCGACCGTCTGGAGCGAGCCGGACTCGTCACCCGCCGCCGGTCCGAGGACGACCAGCGGGGACGGATCGTCGCCCTCACCGCCCCCGGACGCGAACTGATCGACCGGGCGTTCACCGAGCACATGCGCAACGAACGCCGTCTGCTGGACGCGCTCACACCCGCCGAGGCGGCGGCACTGGAAACGCTGCTCGCCACCTGGCTGTCCCGCACGGATCACCCACGCGCGGCCGACAGCGACTGACCCGCGGCCCGCGGCCGGGCCGCCGTCACCCCACCGGCGCGGGCACTCCCGTCACCGCCCGCCCGTGTCCTCGACCCGTGATCGCCTGACCGCCAGGACGAGGCGCGTCCCCCACGAGGCCTGTCCGCCCACCGGCCCGGTGAGCGCCCGGGTGTGTCCGGTTCCGCGCGGGCCGCGGCCTCAGACGAGCTGCTGCTTCAGCAGTCGCAGTTCCTCCGCGACGTCGTGCATCTTCGGCGTCCAGCCCAGTTGCTCGCGTGCCGCCGCGTTGGACAGCCGCTGGGAGCAGGTCAGCGCCTGGGCGAAAGGACCCAGTGCCTGGGACGCCACTTCGACCGGCAGGGAGGCCACCTCCCCGCCGCCGCCGAGCGCACGGCTCGCCATCACGGAGAAGTCCCGGTAGGACATGCTCTCTCCGTTGCCCGCCAGATAGAGCGAGCCGGCGGGGGCGCCTTCGAGCGCATCGACGCACAGGGCGGCGAGATCGTCCACGTGCACGAACGCAAGCAGGTTGTCCCCGTCGCCGACGTAGTGCACCCGGCCGCTGCTGTTGTAGTCGGCCAGCAGCGAGGCCGCGACGAAACCGCTCGTGCGCCCGTACACCATCGGCGCGCGGACCACCGCGCTGCGCACCCCCGAGCCGGCAGCCCGGCGGATCTCCCCCTCGAGCGCCGACCGCCAGGCGAGGAACGCGGGCGGATCGTCGGGAGTCGACTCGTCGACTTCCACGTCGGGCCCGGTGTTCCCGGTGCCGAGTGAGCCGGTCACGTACAGAAAGGCCTTGTCCGTGCCCTGCATCGCCTGGAGGACCGAACGGACCGCGGCGGTGTCCACCTCCCGGAACCTGTCCGGAACGGGGTCCAGCCAGGCGAACACGACGGCGTCGGCCTGAAGCGCTCGCGCCACCCAATCCGAAGGGCGGCCGACCTCACCCGGCTGAACCTTCACCCCGGCCGCCTCCAGGGCCTGCGCGGATGCCGTGGACCTGGCCAGGCCCACCACTTCGTGGCCCCGCTCGAGCAGATGGTCCACGACGGCGCCGCCTATGTATCCCGTGGCGCCGATGACGAATGCTTCCATGTGGTCTCCCTAGGTGAATGAGCGACGTGGCCGGGTGGTGCCGGCGTCGGCCCGGCCCGTTTCCGGCGGCGGTCAGGACCGCCGCCGGACCGTGGTCAGCGCGAGGCCGCCGCCAGCGCGTCCAGCACGCGCGCGGTGTCGTCCGCGGTGGTGCGCCAGTTGCTGAACGCGGCCCGCAGTCCGGGCACCCCGCCGTACACCGTCGGCGTCACGTACGCCTCCCCGGACTCGGCGACCGCCTGCGCCAGCGCGCTCACCCGTTCCGTGGTCGGGTCCTCGGCGAGCGTGAAGCAGACGACGTTGAGCCGGACCGGTGCCAGCAGGCGCAGACCGGGCAGGGCGTCGATGCCCTCGCCGAGCCGGCGGGCCAGGGCCACGTTCCGCTCGACGATCTCCCGGTGCCCGGCCTGCCCGTAGGCCATGAGCGAGAACCACGCCGGCAGGGCGCGCAGCCGCCGCGAGTTCTCCGGGGTCAGATGCAGGAAGTCCGGCTCGCCGACGGGCATCCCGAGGTACGGCGAGGCGTTGTGGAACACCGCCACCTGAAGGTCGCGGCGCCGGGTGAACTGCACGGCCGCGTCGTAGGGGACGTTCAGCCACTTGTGCAGGTCGACGCAGACCGAGTCGGCCGCGTCGAGACCGTCGACCAGCGACGCGTACTCGGGGGACAGCGCGGCGAAGCCGCCGAACGCCGCGTCCACGTGCAGCCAGAAGTCGTAGCGCTCCTTCAGAGCGGCGATCGCGCGCAGATCGTCGAAGTCGACGGTGTTCACGGTGCCCGCGTTCGCGACGACGACGGCCGGCCGGCCGTCCCGCTCCGCCAGCGCCTCCTCCAGCGCGCTCACGTCCACGGCCTCCCGGTTGCCGGACAGCAGCGGCACCTGCCGCAGCCGGTCCCGGCCGATGCCCAGCACCGACATCGCCTTGGTGATGCTGGAGTGCGGGCTGCCGGAGAGGACGTCGACCGGGCCCAGCGCCGCCGCACCGGCCCGGGAGACGTCCACGCCGAGCCGCTCACCGAGCCACTCCCTGCCGACCGCCAGCCCGATCGTGTTGGACACGGTCGCGCCCGTCACGAACGCTCCGCTGTGCGCCTCGCTCAGCCCGAACAGCTCGCGCAGCCAGCCGACCGTCTCCCGCTCCAGCTCCTGCGCCCACGAACCGCCGGCGCCGGAGACGTTCTGGTCGAGAGCCGAGGTCAGCCAGTCACCGGCGACCGACGCGGGGGTCGCGCCACCGGTGACGAAGCCCAGGTAGCGGGGGCCCGCCGAGCCGGAGAAGCCCGGCGCCCACCGCTCGGCGAACCGGGTGAGGGCGGTGGCGCCGCCCACGCCCTCGGCGGGCAGCGGTGCACGTTCGGGAGCCCGGCCGGACACGGCGGCCGGCCGCTCGGCGAGGCCCGCCACCTCACGGGCGGCGTAGTCGCGGGCGGACTGCAGGAGTTCGGAGAGCCGGGAGAGATCATCGGCGAGAGCGGGGTGCATGCCCGCAGCGTAGGACGCGGAGCCGGCCACATGTCTGGTCCACTCGGGGAGAACTGGACCAGCCATACTGGCCGTGTGGACAGTGGATTCGTCGCCGCGCTCGGCGACTGGCGCATCCGGTCGGGCCCGCTCTCCCGCGCCCTGGCGGCCGGGGTGCGCGAGGCCGTGATCGACGGTCGGCTCCCGGTCGGCACCCGGCTGCCGTCCGAGCGGGAACTGGCCCGGGCCCTCGGGGTCAGCCGCGGCACGGTGGTCTCCGCGCTGGCCGTGCTGCGCGACGACGGCTGGCTGCACACCCGGCACGGCAGCGGCAGCACCGTACGGTTGCCTCCCCGGCTCACGGAGCGCACCAGCCCGTGGTCCCTGGACCGGGGCGGCGCCGCCGACGCCGAGCTCGACCTCACCCTCGCCGTCACCGCCGCACCGCACGACGCCTACCTCGCCGCCCTCGCCCGCGCCACCGAGCGCAGCGCGCCGCTGCTCGTCGACTCCGGCGTGGCCGGCTGCGGGCTGCCCCTGCTGCGGGAACTCCTCGCCGACCGCTACACCCGAGCCGGCCTCGCCACCCGGCCCGAGCAGATTCTCGTCACCTCCGGCGCCCAGGCCGCCCTCGCCCTGCTCCTGGACCATCTGCACACCGACCGCCGGCGCCCCGCCGTGGTGGAGAACCCCGCCTACCCCGGCGCGCTCGCCCTGCTGCACGCCCGCCGCATCCGCCTGCTGCCGGTGCCCGTCTCGGCCACGGACGGCTGGGACATCGAGCGCCTCACCGCGGCCGTGCGTCGGCACCACCCCCAACTGGCCTATGTGGTACCCGACTTCCACAACCCCACCGGCGCCCACATGGACGTGCGGACGCGCCGGGCGGTCGCCGAGCTCGGCGACCGCCACGGACTGACCGTCCTCGCCGACGAGACGATGCGCGACCTGGACCTGAGGACCCCGCCCGGCACCGAACCGCACCTCGCCGGCGCGCGAGTGATCCAGATCGGCTCCGCGAGCAAGACCGTGTGGACGGGTCTGCGGGTCGGCTGGATCAGGGCGCACACGGACCTCGTACGGCAGCTGCGGCGCAATCCGCTCCAGGCGCAGCTGGCTCCACCGCCGCTGGAGCAGCTGATCGCCGCCGAACTCCTCGGCGACCCGCTCCCGGACCTCCTCGCGAACCGGCGCGACCAGTTGCGCGACCAGCGTGACCATCTGGCCGCGCTGCTGGCCGGCACCGAGTGGAGCTACACCGTCCCGGGCGGCGGACTGAGCCTGTGGCTGCACCTGGGGGACGGCACGCGGGCGACGGACCTCGCGGCCAGGACCGCCGCGCGCGGGCTGGTGGTGACCCCGGGACCGCGCTTCGCCGCCGACCGCGCCACCCTCACCCGCCATCTGCGCCTGCCGTTCACGGCGACACCGCGGACGCTGACGCGGGCGGTGGAGGTGCTGCGGGAGTGCTGGCGGGCCGGGGCCCCGGCCCGCCGTTGAGCGGTGCGGCGACCGCCGGGAGGCGGTTTTGGGGGTCGCCGACTTCGACCGCGGCTACCGTGCCTCCCCTCGCTGGAGCTGGCCGACGACGGAGGGATCGGTGATGGCGGTGTCGTCTGCCAGCATGATGGCCTTGCTGAGGATGACGGCCAGCATGCGGTCGCCCTCGAACGGGAGGTAGGTGTCGCCCACCGGAGGGGCGTTGCCGGGCGCGGGAACGACACACAGGTAGGTGTTGTCGGGGCTCATGAGGATGTTTCCGGAGCCGAGGTGGATCCGGTAGGTGTGCAGGGTGCCCCGGACGGTGAGGTACCTTCCGTCGATGCCGCACCGGTCGGCGACGCCGAGTCGCGGCAGCAGGGCGGCGAGCAGTTCCTTCCTGGTCCGGGCCGGCTGGGACAGCTCGCCGAAGGCGTAGGCGTTCCAGTAGTGCTGGAAGCGTCCTCCGGGGCCGCCGTCCTGCCAGGTGGGGTCGTTGCCGACACTCGCGACACCGACGAAGAGGTCGACGTCGCGGAGGACCTCGCTGAGGACCAGGTCGGGTATCCGTTCCAGGGGCAGCGGATCGACGGATTCGCCGGGCATGGTGTAGGCGCCGCCGCCGGCGTGCGCGAGGTTCTGGGGAGCGTCGAGCGGATAGAAGCGGACCTGGTCGGTCCGGACGGTCAGGAAGCTTCCCGATCCCGCGACGTCGTCGTCGATGCCTTCGATCCAGTATTCGCCGCGCAGTCCCCATGCGGGCAGGTCGATGGTGGCGGGAGGGTAGACGTCGTCGACGGCCATGCGCAGTCTGTTGCGCCAGCCGCGTGCGGCGGCGAGGGCGTTGAACTGGTGCTGGCGCAGGATGTGGGCGGCGAACCGGTTGGAGTAGTCGCGGGTCTGCCGCTCCGCCCCGGTGAGCCGGTACACCTCGCGGTGTGCCTGCTTGAAGGGCTGGGTGATGCCGTGCCGCCGCAGCCAGTCCCGCCAGGCGAGGACCTCGTCGGGGTCCTGGGCGACGGGGTGCCACAGTTCGACGCGCGCGTCGGGTGCGGCCCGCACCGGGCTGTCGTCGAGGGCGCGCCACTGGCCGTCGGCGTATCCGCAGGTGACGCCGTCGACGCTCCACAGCAGGCGCCGGGTGAGCGTGCCGAGCAGTGGATGGTCGGCGTAGCGCTCGCGCCAGGCGGGGAACGTCCAGGTGCGGCGCGCGAGACAGAGGCGTTCCAGCCGGGTGCTCTGGGCGGTGAGCATCTTGTCGATGTCCTTGGCCGCCGCCTTGAGCGCCTTGACGTCTTCGGCGTGGTCGCGCCGTACCGGAGCCGGGGCGGTCTTGGTGACGCGGCCTGTGGTGCCGCGCCACGTCAGGGAGGCCTTTCCGTCGCGCACCGAGAGTACGGCGGTGGTGTCGCCGAGGACGTGTTCGCCGTGGCCGACACCGGTGAGTCCGTAGCCGGGAAGGGCCAGTTCCTCGATCTCCTCCCGGGACACGCCCATGGTCGTGGCCCGGGAGTCGAGGGCCGCGTCGACGAGCTTCAGCGTGGGCTTGGCGGTCAGGCGGGCGGAGAGCCGCGCCAGTTCGCCCAGGGACGCCTCTCCCCGGAGTTCGCGGAGTGTGTGGACGGCCGCGTTCGCGATTCTGGGGTGGCGTGGCCCCAGCCCGGGGACCTTGCGCACGCAGAAGTCCACCAGGTGTCCCAGGACACGTGCGGAGTCGGCGCTCTCCGGGGTGAGGGCGAGCAGCCAGACCAGACCTCGCACGGCCACCGCGTTGTACGGATCGAGCATGCCGGGGAAGGTGCTGGTGCCGTTGTGGACGAGGGGCACCGTGCGTGGCCGGTCGACCATGCCGAGCCAGGAGACGACCGTGGTGTGGACCGTCTCGGGGCCGATGTCGTCGATGAGGTCCTTCGCCCTCGCGTTCCAGGCGGCGGTCGGCCGCACCGCGGTCGCGGTCAGCGCGTGCCGGAGCAGCGGCGGCCAGCTCTCGTGCAGGCCGGGAAGTTCGCCGAGCGCGTGGTCGGTCCAGGCCTCCCCAGGGTTGAGGAGGGGATGAGCGACTTGTTCCTGGCTCAGGTGCTTGATGCCCCGGGGTTCATAGCCGTTCTTCCGTGCGGTGCGGCGCAGTGTGGCGACGAACGCGGTGGAAGGCATCGTGCCCGCCGCCAGCTCGGAGTCCTTCTCGATGATCCTCCACAGTTCGCGGTTGTGCGGGGTGTCCAGGGTGAAGCTCCGCCCGAGGTCGTCCACTTCGCGCAGCCTTCCGGCCAGGGAGCGGACGCTGGGCAGACCGTTGATCAGCAGTTCCTTCAGCCGCGCCATGCGGTTCCACAGCGAGTGCTCGTGGCCCCGGCAGTCGTGCTCGGACCAGCCGTGGCGGACCCACTCCCGCATCACTGTGGCCCGGTAGAGGTGGACGATGTCGTTGGCCAGCTTCGCCGCGTGGAAATCCGACAGGGAAAGCAGTGTGTCGGAGATCCGGCGAATTTCGTCGAGTGCACCGACTTCGCCGGCTTCCTCGATTTCACCGAGAATCGCGGCGTCCATCAGTTCCCGCGCCAGGCGGTAGGTGTCGCCTTCCAAGGCGAATCGGGAGACGGCTTCCGGCCGGCCCGGATTTCGTGACGAGGTCATCAGCCACCTGCCAGCGGAACGAGCTTCAGGAAAGTGATGTCCTCGTCCGGCGACAGGACCACCTCGTCATCCAGATCCTCGACCTGCCGGTCCCCCACCAGGACCACGAACTGCCGTCGGTGGAACGCCTCCAGCGCCGATTCGAAGGCGTGCCACGCGTCCCTGGGCCGGTCCGCGCCCGGCTGCCGTGCGTTTCCCACCCTGCCGGCGAGTTCGCTTCCGCCGCGCCGGCCGAATTCCTCGAACACGCGGCGCCGGAGAACCTCTCTCAAGGTCACCCGTTCCCCGGCCGCTGCCGGAGCTTGCTCGTGCGGATCGTCGTCGTAAGCGGAAGCTGTCTTCGGATTCATCATGGAGAGGACCTTAAACCCCGCTACTGACAATGGCCGGGACAGCCCCGATCTCGCCGTCGGCTCCGCTTTCTGAGTAATTTCTGCTCACGTCGGCCGCCGGCCGCGGGTCGACCGGCGGGCCCGCGGCTCAGCGCACCGGGAAGCCGAACTCGTATCCCTGCTCCTTGAGCCAGGGAAGGACTTGGCGCAGGGCCTCGACGGTCTGGGAGCGGTCGCCGCCCGCGTCGTGGAACAGGATCGTCGGCCCGTTGGGCAGTTCCCTCTCGACGGTGGCGACGATGGCGTCCGCGCCCGGCCGTTCGAAGTCCTTGGAGTCCACGTTCCAGCCCAGCGGACGCATGCCCCGGGAGGCGGCCAGTTTGCGGCTGTAGGGGGTGAACGCCCCGCCGGGCGCCCGGTAGTACATCGGCCGCACGCCCCCGGACGCCTCGGTGATCATGCGTTCGGCGTCGAGGATCTCCTTCGACTGGTAGGCCTGGGACTTGGTGTCCATGGTGGTGTCGTGCGAGATGGAGTGGTCGCACAGCCGGTGCCCGGCCGCGACCACCTTCTTCACGAGGTCCGGGTATGCCTTCGCCTGCGTTCCGACCATGCAGAACGTGGCCTTCGCCCCGTTCTCCCGGAGCAGGTCCAGCATCTGCGGCGTCCACACGGGGTCGGGTCCGTCGTCGATGGTGATGTTGACGGCGTGTGCTCCCTTGTCCGACGCGTGCACGATGCTCATCTCCACCGGCCGGACGTCGCCGCCCGGTGTGGCCGACGCGGTCGGCCGGGGCGACGCGCCGTCCACGACGCCCGCCTGGGCGGTCCACACCGAGACGCCCGCGGCCAGTACCGTCACCCCGGCTGCCGCCATGGCCAGCCTGCCGTACCAGCCCCGCCCGCCACCGTGCCGCGCCATGTCCGCCCCCGCTTCCCGCTGTTCCTCGCCGATCACCGGTCGCCTTCCGACCACTTGATGGGACGACGAACGGCGGTCGCCGGATGCGTCTGTTACCGATCACTGACAATTCCGGGGGATTTCGCGGACAACCGGCCCGGCAGCGGCCGTACCTCGGCTTTCGAGGGCCTCTGCGATCCGGAGGGCCGCCCCGGCGGGTGTCTCGCCGACCTTCTCGGCGGCGAACGCCCGTGACTCCCGCGCCAGTTGCCGCGCCGGTGGGCCGGTCGTCGTCCGGCCCGCGCCGTGGTCGCCGTCGAGCCGTACGATCACGTGGCCCGATGCCGGCTCCAGCCGCGCCCGCGGCAGGGGGAACGGGCCGGACGCCGGTCAGCTCGTGGCGGTGTCCGTCGGCGGGAGGCAGGCGAGGACGCCGGAGAGGAGGTCGACGTACTCCTCGAAGTCCCAGTCGGGGTAGGTCTGCGAGCCGACGGCCGCGCCGTCGGCGAAGGCCACGACGAGGGTGGCGACGTCGTCGGCGCGGTCCGCGGGGGCGCTCCGCTCGACGCGGCGCGCCCAGGCGGAGATCATCCGCCTGACCTGGAGGCGGCAGTCGAGGAACGCGCGGCGGGTCTTGGCGTGGGTGTCGTTCTTCTCGAGGAGGACCTGCATCCCGACGCGCACGAAGTCGGGGACCGTGCCGAGGGTCTGGTACGAGAGGCCCAGGACCTCGCGGACACCCTCGCCGAGGGTCGTCCCGTCCCCGGCCTCCCACCGGGGCACGGTCACGAGCCATTCGGCGAAGCTGTGCCGGATCACCTCGGCGAAGAGTCCGTCCTTGTCCTCGAAGTGCCAGTAGACCGAGCTGACGGGCAGGCCCGAGCGCCGGCAGACGGCCGCGATGGTCGTGCCGGCCACTCCGTGGGTCTTGGCCAGCTCGCCGGCCGCCTTGAGGATGCGGTCGGCGGACCGGGCGGTCGTCTCCTCCTCGGGCACCGGCGCGGGTTCCTGCTGCGCGTTCATGCCGCCGCTCCCGTCCGGACGAGGTGCTCGGCGAGGCCCAGGGCGACCAGGTCGACGACGCGCTTGACGTCGCGGCCGCCGGTCGAGCGGACGTGCATGAAGAGGCCGTCCATGAGCATCATGTGGAACCGGGCGAGGCGCCGCGGCAGTCGCGGGTCCTCCGCCACCGCCTCGGGCCGCAGGACCTGGACCCACCAGTCGGTGATCTCGTTCTCGGTGTCCTGCCGGACGTCGGCGTAGAGGCGGCGCGCGGCCGGCTCCTTGATCCGCTGCTGGAGGGTGAGCAGGAGTCCGAGGGACCAGAACTCCGGCGAGGTCGTGAGCGAGACGGCGGCCCGCTGGAACCGGGTCTCGACCTCCTCGGCGACCGAGCCGGCCCTGACGGGGCCGGACCGGGCCGGGGCGAGCGCCCGCCACTCGCGGCAGGAGAATTCGAGGGTCGCGGCGAGCAGGGCGTCCTTGCTCCGGAAGTGCCAGTAGATCGAGCTGGCGGGCAGTCCGGTCGCCTCGGTCACGGCGGCGACCGTGGTGCCGTCGTAGCCGTTGCCTGCCGCGATCTCGAGCGTCGCTTCGAGGATCGCGCGCCGGGAGCCGTCACCCTGGCGGTGGCGGCGATCGGTCTTGCGTGCCGCTGCTTCGCTCTCCCCCTGCCGCCGGGCCCGGTCCGGGAGCATCCCGGGTCCTTTCACTGCTTTGCGGGCGAGCAGGTGAACTTCTTGGAACTGCCGCCGGTCGGTGGGCTCGGGCCGGCGCACCGTCCGGGCCACCTCGGCCAGCCCGGACTCGTGCAGCAGCGCGGCGAGGTGGTCCGGCCACCACCGGTAGGCGGGCGCGACGGCGTGATCGAAGACCTGTGTCGGGTGAGTCGGGCCGTCGCTGGCGGAGAAGCCGATCAGGAGGTGGCCGCCGGGTGCCAGTACGCGGTGGAACTCCGCCAGGATGGCGGGGAGTTCGGCCGGTGGTGTGTGAATGACGGACCAGCGCGACAGGATGCCGCCCAGCACTCCGTCGGCGATGTCCAGGGCGGCCATCGAGCCGACGTCGAACCGCAGGTCCGGATAGGTGTGTCGAGCCAGCTCGATCATCGCGGGAGAGGCGTCGACGCCGAACACCGCGAGCCCCGAGTCACGCAGGTGGGCGGTGACATGGCCGGGTCCGCATCCCAGGTCCGCGACCCGGGACGCGTCACCACCCGCGCCGACCAGCTCGGCGAAGGCGCTCAAGACCGCACGGTCCAGGGGCCTGTTGCGCAACTCGCCGCTGAACAGCCGCGCGTACTCGGGGGCGACCGCGTCGTAGGCCTCGCGGGTGGCGTCGAGGGCATCGTGTTCGACCATGCTCGCGACTGTAGTCGGGACGGTCCGGGACGGTCGGACGGCGGCGTCCTGCTCACAGGCGGACGACTTCACGGTCTCGCCCGGGAGTTGGCCGAGACGCGTGTTCGTCGACAGCGAAGGCGGTCGTGGACCCGGACTGCTGCTGCGAGAGTCTGATGATGCATACGACACCAGACGGACGTCCTGTCCCGCCCGCGCATGCCGACGAGCGCGCCATGCTGGAGGCATGGCTGGACTTCCACCGTGCGACCCTTGCCCTGAAGTGTTCGGGCCTCGAAGACCATCAGTTACGGCTTGCCGCTGTGCCGCCTTCCCCGATGACACTGCTCGGTCTCGTTCAGCACATGGCTGAAGTGGAACGCAACTGGTTCAAGCGGGTATTCGCGGGTCAGGACGTGCCTCGCATCTTCGGGGAAGGCGACCTGCACGGCTTCGACCTCCAGCCGGAACGCGGGTTCGACGAGGTGATGAGCGCGTGGCGGGCGGAGGTCGCTCAGGGCCGTGAGCTGATCGCTGAAGCCTCGCTGGACGATTCCGGCCACCTGTCCGAACACGAAGCGGGTCTCGTCGGCGATCAGGGAGTCTCCCTGCGCTGGATCATGGTGCACATGATCGAGGAGTACGCACGCCACAATGGCCATGCCGACCTCATCCGCGAGCGGATCGACGGAGTGACCGGCCCGTAGGACGTACGTGCGCGGCCGGACGGACCCGTCGCACCCGGGTACCGCCCTGCGCGCAGCCCCGAAACGGATCCGCCCCTCACCCCCCGGGTGCGGCCGGAAACCCGGAGCGGGCCTACCGCTGGGCGGTCAGGGCCTGGTCGTACTGCGTGTCCGTGACGGGTTCGAGCCAGGTGGTGCCGTCACCGCCGACGACGCCGACGACCATGGCGATGTGCGCCATGAGGGTGGTGTCGGTGGCGCCGTGCCAGTGTTCCTCGCCTGCCGGGCACTTGACGATCTGGCCGGCCGTGACGCGGACGACGTTGCCGTCGCGGGTACCGACCAGGCCCGCGCCGTCGGTGATGTAGAGGGTCTGCCCGTTGGCGTGGGAGTGCCAGTTGGTGCGGGCGCGCGGGGTGAAGCGGACCAGTGCCGCGGCGAGGTTCGCGGGGTCGGTAGGGGTTTCGATCACGTCGAGGTAGACGTCACCGGTGAAGCGTTCGACCGGGCCCTTGGCGGTGGGTGTCTCGGTGATGTGTTCCATCGCTGTTCTTCCTTCCGGGTTGGGAGCGGGGGACGCGGCGGGCCGTTGTCACCGGGCGACGCCGGCGGCGAAGCCGGCACCGGGGCCGCACAGCCACGGGACGGCCAGGGCGCCCTCCTGGGCCGTCCCGAGCGCAGACGGCGCTGGTGGGGGACTCCCGAGAGCGGGTGGGCCGGGCGGACGGCCCGCCGCGCAGGGAGGCGAGCCGTGCGGTTCAGGGCTTGAGGAGGGCTTTGACGGCGCGGCGTTCGTCCATGGCCCTGTAGCCTTCGGCGACCTGGTCGAGGGGAAGGGTGAGGTCGAAGACCTTGCCCGGGTCGATGCGGCCGGTCAGGACCCGGTCGATGAGGTCGGGCAGGTAGCGGCGTACGGGGGCGGGGCCGCCGCGCAGGCCGACGTGGGAGAAGAACAGTTCCTGGCCGTCGACGGCGACGCCGTGGGGGACGCCGACGAAGCCGACCTTGCCGCCGGGGCGGGTGGAGCGCAGGGCCTGCCGCACGGACTGCTCGGTGCCGACGCATTCCAGCACGCTGTCGGCGCCGATGCCGCCGGTGAGGTCCTTGATCCGGGCGCTGCCTTCCTCGCCGCGTTCGGTGACGACGTCGGTGGCGCCGAATTCCCGGGCCGGCTGCTGGCGCGAGGGGTGACGGGACATGACGATGATCCGTTCGGCGCCCTTCTCCTTCGCGGCGATCACCGCGCACAGGCCGACCGCTCCGTCACCGACGACCACGGCGGTGGAGCCGGGCTCGACTTCGGCCGCCTCCGCGGCCCACCAGCCGGTGCCCATGACGTCGGAGACGGCCAGCAGACCGGGCCAGAACTCCTCGCCGGGGACCTCGTCCGTGGCGACCAGGGTGCCCTGGGCGTTGGGGATGCGGACGCGGTCGGCCTGGCAGGTGGACATGAACTCCCGGTGCAGGCAGTTCGACTGGTAGCCGTTGCGGCAGTTGGCGCAGGTGTTGTCGGAGGTCGCGAACGAGCCGACGACGAACTGGCCCGGCTGGACGTGGGTGACCTCGCTGCCCACCTCCTCGACGATGCCGACGTATTCGTGGCCCATGGGGTGCGGGTCGCCGACGGGCTCCGGGCCGCGGTAGGCCCACAGGTCCGAACCGCAGACGCAGGTGACGGCCGTGCGGATGATCGCGTCGGTCGGGTGCAGGATCTTCGGGTCGTCCAGGGTCTCGAAGCGGATGTCACGGGGGGCGTGGATCACTGCTCCGCGCATGAGGGGTTCCTTTGCGTGCCGGGGCGTGCGGTACCGGGCGGGCCGGCAGGCGCCGAGTGCGGGACCGACCGGTCACCGACGGCGAGCCGCCGCCCGGGGACCGGACGCGGGCCTCCACCGGCCGACGTCACGACCGGAACGGAAGCACCACCTCCACCAGGTAACCGCAGCTTCGCGTGCCTGACGAGTCACCGGCGAAGGGTGTACCGGCGGTACATCCCTCCGGCGACGTCCGGGACGTACCGTCGAGCCCGCGGGGTGGGGCACGATCGCCGAGACCGCCCGCACCCCGCGGGAGCACCGGCACCGTCTCGAAGACCGGTCCGAGAACGGCTGCCGCGCCCCGCGTTCGCGCGGGCCCGCCCTCCGTGGTGCCATCTGCTGCGCGCCGGGGATCTCCCGGACACCCGCTCCTGCGCCGCCCGCGACCGACCCGGGTGGCGCGGTGGTCAGGCCGGGGCGGGTCCGTGCGGGGTGAAGGCCAGCAGGTGGAGCTGGGCCAAGCGGTTGACGCCGGGGACGTGTGCCAGAGCCGTGGTGGCCGCCCGGTAGGGGGCGGGCAGCTGGTCACGGCCGGGGATGTCGAAGGCCTTCACCTCGTCCAGGACCCGCAGCCGGGGGTCGAGGTCGGCCAGTTCGGCGGCGCTGGTGATGCCCCAGTGGAGGGTGGCGCCGGAGGCCCTCACGGCCCGGTTGAGGCCCTGCAGGCGGATGCCCAGGGGGCTGTAGGCGTCGAAGGCGAGGCGGCCGCCTGCCCGGAAGTGGTCGAGCAGACGGGTGATGAGGTGCTTGCCGTCCTGCTCGGTGAGGTACATCAGCAGGCCCTCGGCGACCACCATCGTGGGACGGCCGGACGGGACGGCGGCCAGCCAGGCCGCGTCGGTGACCGAGGCGCCGACGGTGTGGTAGCCGGGTCGGGGCGGGTAGAGGCGGGTGCGCAGGTCGATGACGTCGGCCTGGTCGACGTCCCACCACTCGACGGTGGGGGGCGGGGCGAGGCGGTGCACGCGCGTGTCGAGGCCGCAGCCCAGGTGGAGGACCACGGCGTCCGGCTGGTCGGTGATGAACTGCTGTGTCCAGGTGTCCAGTTGGTGGGCCCGCAGGGCGACGCCCGCGGCGTCGCCCGGGGTCAGGTGCAGTTGGGAGAAGTCGTAGTCGATGTGCCGCACGGTGTCGTCGGCGAGGGTGTCTCCCAGGATGGGGTGCTCGCTTCGGGCATCCAGGGCGCGGCCGTACAGGGTGGCGAGGAGGGTCTCCTGGGCGCCGGTGAGCTGAACCTTGATCACGGGGGCGAGGATAGTGGCGAGTGGGGTTCCGGCTGCTGCGGCAAGGCCGGTTTCGGCCAGAGAACGGATGTACGACTCGACGCCATGGTCCGAACCCGGCGGGTGCCCCCTAAACGCGGGGCCGACACCCCTTGACTGGTGCTCCGGGGCGGGATTTCGGCGGGCGGCGTGCGTATCTGTGGATGTCACGCCCGACCAGCCGGAGGCCACTGTGAAGGAAATCCTCGAGGCGATCAACGCGTCGAACGCGTCGGACGGCGGGGCGTCCGCCGTCGGCTTCGCCGAGTTGCCTCTGCCCGAGTCGTACCGTGCGGTCACGGTGCACAGGGACGAGACGGAGATGTTCGACGGCATTCCGCCCTCGGAGCGCGACTGCCGCAAGTCGCTGCACGTCGAGGACGTTCCGGTGCCCGAGCTGGGGCCGGGTGAGGCGCTGGTGGCGGTGATGGCGTCGTCGGTGAACTACAACACGGTGTGGTCGTCGATCTTCGAGCCGCTGCCGACGTTCGGGTTCCTGGAGCGGTACGGCCGGCTCTCCTCGCTCGCCCGGCGGCACGACCTGCCGTACCACGTGCTGGGCTCCGATCTCGCCGGGGTGGTGCTGCGGACCGGGCCGGGCGTCAACCGGTGGCAGCCCGGTGACGAGGTCGTCGCGCACTGCCTGTCGGTCGAGCTGGAGTCCTCCGAGGGGCACGACGACACGATGCTCGACCCGGAGCAGCGCATCTGGGGCTTCGAGACGAACTTCGGCGGCCTCGCGGAGATCGCCCTGGTGAAGTCCAACCAGCTGATGCCCAAGCCGGGGCATCTGACCTGGGAGGAGGCGGCCGCGCCCGGCCTGGTCAACTCCACCGCCTACCGCCAGCTGGTCTCCCGCAACGGCGCCGGCCTGAAGCAGGGCGACAACGTGCTGATCTGGGGGGCCAGCGGCGGACTGGGCTCGTACGCCACGCAGTTGGCGCTGGCCGGCGGGGCGACGCCCGTCTGCGTCGTCTCCTCGCCGCAGAAGGCGGAGATCTGCCGCTCGATGGGCGCGGAGCTGATCATCGACCGCAGCGCCGAGGGCTACCGGTTCTGGAAGGACGAGCACACACAGGACCCGAAGGAGTGGAAGCGCTTCGGCAGGCTCATCCGCGAGCTGACCGGCGGCGAGGACATCGACATCGTCTTCGAGCACCCCGGCCGCGAGACCTTCGGCGCGAGCGTGTTCGTCACCCGCAAGGGCGGCACCATCACCACCTGCGCCTCCACCTCCGGGTACCTGCACGAGTACGACAACCGCTACCTGTGGATGTCCCTGAAGCGGATCATCGGCTCGCACTTCGCGAACTACCGCGAGGCATGGGAGGCCAACCGCCTCATCGCCAAGGGCAGGATCCACCCGACGCTCTCCAAGGTCTACTCCCTGGAGGACACCGGGCAGGCGGCCCACGACGTGCACCGCAACCTCCACCAGGGCAAGGTCGGCGTGCTGTGCCTGGCCCCCGAGGAGGGCCTGGGCGTACGCGACGGGGAGATGCGCGCCAAGCACATCGACGCCATCGACCGCTTCCGCGTGGAGCGTCCCGCCCGGCCGTGACCGAAAACGGTGCCGCCCCCGTCGGCGGGGGCGGCGCAACGGGTGGCCCGCCTCAGCGGGCGAGGTCGCGCACCGTGTGCCGCAGCGCGGTGGCGACGTAGGTGTGGACGCGGTCCAGGTGGTCCTGGAAGGCGAAGTGGCCGCCGCCGAGGACGAGACGGTCGAAGGGACCGGTGGTCAGTTCCGACCACCCGGCGAGCGCGTCGACGCTCACGTACGGGTCGGCGTCGCCGCCGATGGCCGTGAGGGGGCAGCCGAGCGGGGCTCCCGGGGTGGGCCGGTAGAAGTGGCACAGCTCGAAGTCGGCGCGCAGCAGCGGTGAGAGGCGGTCGAGGAGCTCGGGGTTGCGGAAGACCTCGGCGGGGGTGCCGCCGGTGTCGCGCAGCCAGGCGCGGAACTCGTTCTCGGGCAGTTCGTGCAGGGGGCGGGCGGCGCGCGGGGCGCGGCCCGGGACGGCGCTGCCGGAGACGAACACGCGCACCGGTTCCGGGAGCCCCGCGGCCGTCAGGCGGCGGACGATCTCCAGGGCCAGGGCGGCGCCCATGCTGTGCCCGAAGACGGCGTAGGGGCGGTCGACCGAGGGGGCGATCCGGGGCAGGAGGAAGTCGAGCAGCTCTTCCAGGCGGCGGACCGGCGGGACGTCGGAGGCGATGCCGCGGCCGGGGAGCTCCACGGCGTGGACGTCGACGTCGGGCGCCAGGGCGCGGGGCCAGGTGCGCTGGTAGGTGACGGCGCTGCCGCCCGCCCAGGGCAGGCAGAACAGGCGCACCGGTGCGTCCGGGCTCGTCACGTCCCACGGGTTGTCGACCACAGTGCTCCCCCGACCGGATTCGGCTTCTCGTCCACGGCGTCCTGACGGTGTCTCGTCGTCGACCACGCTAGGCGGCCCGCGTTCCCCCTTCCCACCCCTGACCGGGTGCGGCGCACCCCTGTCGTGTTCAGGCGGAGGACAGGCTCTCCAGGTTCTCCAACTGCAGGTCCATGGGCAGGTCCTGACGGCGGGAGATGTTCAGCTTGCGGTAGACGCGGGTCAAGTGCTGCTCGACGGTGCTGACGGTGACGAAGAGCTTCGCGGAGATCTCCCGGTTGGTGTAGCCGTAGGCGGCGAGTGCGGCCACCCGGCGCTCGGACTCGCTCAGCTGCTCGGCGTCCGGGGCGGTGGTGGCGCCGGGCTCGGCCGGCGGGGTGCCGGGGTCCTGGGTGGCCGGGGCGGGCATGATCTGCTCGGCCAGGCGGAGCGCTCCGCACTCGGTGGCCAGGTAGCGGGCACGGCGGGAGATCATGGCGGCCCGGTTGCCCTCGCCCAGGAACTGCAGGGCGCGGCCCAGGTCGGCGAGGGCGCGGACGAGTTCCAGTCGGTCGCCGCAGCGGCGGAGTTCGTCGACGGCTCGGGTGAGCAGCTTCGGGCGCTGGCGGGGCTCGGCGGTGGCGGCGCGCAGCCGCAGGGACAGGCCGCGCACGCGGGGGCTGCGGGCGTCCGGGGTGGCGAGCTGCTCGACGACGAACCGTTCGGCCTGGCGGTGTTCGCCGAGCTGCAGCAGGGCTTCGGCGGCGTCGGTGCGCCAGGGCAGCTGGCGGGGGCGGTCCAGGCCCCAGCGCTGGGCGAGGCGTCCGGCGTCGAGGAACTCGTCGAGGGCGGCGCGGCTGCGGTGGGTGGCGAGGTAGTACTGGCCGCGGGCGCGCAGATAGGTGAGGGCGTAGACGGAGGAGAACAGCTCTTCGGGGACGGGCATCTGCAGCAGCCGTGCGGCGGCGTCGACGCGGCCGGCCGCCGTCTGCGCGGCGACGAGTGCCGCGAGCGGCCCGAACAGGAACACCCCGCCGCGGTCGGCGACCGCGTCGAGGGCGGCCCGCGCCTCGCGTTCGGAGCCGGGCAGGTCGCCCGTGCGCAGCAGGGCCTCGGCGTGCAGCAGTCCGAGGACGGCCTGCCAGCCGGGGGTACGGCCGTCGGCGAGCTGCGCCTGGATGCGGGTGCACCACACGACGGCCCGGTCGGGGCGGTCGGTGTGCACGAGGGTGCGCACGGCCTGGACGATCGGGTCGAAGTTGGCGTGGGCGAGCGGGGTGCCCTTCAGGAGCTGCTCGGCGGCCCGGTCGTCGTTGTCGCTGCCGGGGTGGGTCCACAGGGCGGCGGAGTTGCGCAGTTCGGCGGAGCCCGGCTGGGGGTGCCGTTCGCCCTGCTCGGCGGCGGGCGCGGGGGCGGGGGCGGTCTGGGGCGGCAGGGCGAACAGTTCGCGCAGCGGGTCGGCGCGGGCGGTGCGCGGTGCGGTGCGCTCCAGTGCTTCGGCGGCGTCCTCGATGCGGCCCTGGGCGACCAGCAGGCGTGCGAGGCGTCCGGCGTGGCCGGGGGCGAGATCGCCGCGGCGCAGGGCGGCCAGCGGCTCGTCGAGCTGGTGTTCGGCGGCGCCGGGGCTGCGCGGCCAGGTCACGGCGGCCAGGCGGAGGGACATCTCCCAGCCGGCCTGCGTGTCGGGGCTCAGGCGCACGGCGAGTTCCAGGCAGGCCGCGGCGTGGTCTGGGTCGCCGTCGGCGATGAGGGCCTGCAGGGCGGCCTCGCGCAGCGTCTTGACCGCGTCCGTGCCACGCAGCGCCGCGTCGGCCGCCGGGGTGCCGGCGGTGAGCAGGTGGCGGGCGACGGTGTCGGCGGGGGCGCCGTGCTCGTGCAGGGTGCGGGCGGCGCGGGCGTGCAGGGCGGCGCGTTCGGGGGCGGGGACGCGGTCGAGGACGGCGGCGGCGACGGCGGGGTGGCGCAGCCGGCCGTGCTCGGTCAGGCCGGCGTCCTCCAGGGCTAGGGCGGCACGCAGGGCGGCGCTGGGCGTGGTGCCGGCGAGATCGGCGGCCGGCCGGGGGGCGTCGTCGGCGGCGGTGCCGAGGACGGCCAGGGCGGTGGCCAGTCGGCGCACGTCGTCACCGGCGCGTTCCAGGCAGGTCAGGACGGCGTCGGCGAACGGCCCGTCGGAGGTGGGTCCGCGGTCGTCCGCCGGCAGCGGCAGTTCGGTGAGCAGGGCGCGCAGCAGCAGCGGGTTGCCGCCGCTGATGCGGTGCAGCAGGGCGGCGGTGGCCGGGTCGGCGGACCGTGCTGTGTACCGGGCCAGGAGGGCGGCGCTGCCCCGTTCGTCGAGGCGTTCCACGCCGATCCGCAGGAAGTGGGGGTGGCGGAGCAGCTCGGTGCGGGCCAGCGGGCTGTCCGCGTGCGGCAGCGGGGCGCAGGCGAGGACCAGCAGGACGGCGGTGCCGCGCAGCGCGTGCGCGGCGTGCAGCAGGTATGCCAGTGAGGCGCCGTCGATGCGGTGCAGGTCGTCGACGCAGACCACGACCGGTGCGTGGGCGGCGGCGCGGCGCAGGGCCGCGGTGAACTCGTGGGCGGTGGGCACGGTGGTGGACGCGGCGGTCGGCGGTGGTCCGTCGGCGCCGGTCAGGTCGGCCAGCAGCCGGTGCACCGTGGCGTGCGGTGCGCCGGTGTCGGCGTCACCGGGCGCGGCGGCGCGCAGCACGGTGGCGCCGTACCCGGTGGCCGTCTCGGCGAACTGCAGCAGCAGTTCCGTCTTGCCGCATCCCGCGGCGCCTTCCAGCAGGACGACCCCCGACGTTCCGCCGATGCATGCTTCGAGGGCTCGGTCCAGCTGCGTGCATGCGGTTTCCCGGCACAGGAGCATCGTGTTGGGCCTCTCCGTCTCGCGTTCCCCGTGGCACACGCATCCTGGAGGGGAACGGTTGAGCGAGACTGGAGTGTGACCGAGGTGCCCTCGTGGGGCCGGTCAGGCGACGTCGAGTGCGGCGGTGTTCCCGCCGAGGGCGGCGAGTTCGGCGTCGGTGAACGGCGGGGCGCCGAGCGGGCTGTGGTCGCCGGCCTTGCGCAGGGCGGCGACCAGGTGCGGCGACTCGAGGCTCGCGACGGGCGCGGCGAGCGCGGTGACCTGCATGGCGGCGGCGTTCACCACCGGGTCGTACAGGGCGACGGTGCCCAGCAGGTCGGCGAACTGCCGGTCCTGCTCCTTGCGCGGGGCGATGCGCGGGTCGGCGGCCTGGTTGCGGGTGCCCGGGTAGCGGATGTCCTGGGTGGTGGCGAGGACCCACGGGTCGTCGACGACCTTGGCGACGGCGTGCCGGGTGCGCTCCGCGGTGTCGTCGGTGAGGCCGCCCCGGGCGAGCACGGCGCCGAGGGCGCGGGCGCTCAGCGCGCCGCAGCTCATGCCGTGGCCGTAGACGGGGTTGAAGCCGGCGACGGCGTCGCCCAGCACGAGCAGGCCCTTGGGCCACGGTTCCAGACGCTCGTAGTACAGGCGCCGGTTGACGGTGGAACGGGAGCCGAGTACGGGGCCGAGGGGTTCGGCGCGCCGCAGCAGGTCGGCGATGACGGGGTGGCGCAGGCCGCGCGCGAAGTCGGTGAACGCGTCGTCGCCGGTGGTGGGTTCGCCGCCGCGGGTGCCGGCCAGGGTGACCAGCCAGCGGCCGTTCTCGATGGGGACGAGTGCGCCGTTGCGGCCGGGCTCGCCCAGGCCGGGGTCGGCGGCGACGTTGACCATCGGGAAGCGGTGCGCGGCGCCCTCGGGCGCGGCGTAGATGCGGGTGGCGTACTTGATGCCGGAGTCGACGATGTCCTCCTCGACCTCGGGCAGGCCGAGTTCGGGCAGCCAGCGGCGCAGTTGCGAGGCGCGGCCGCAGGTGTCGACGACGACGTCGGCGTCGAGGGTCCGCTCGGTGCCGTCGGCGGCGCGCAGCCGCACTCCGGTGACGCGGTCGGCGGTGCCGAGCAGGCCGAGGGCGTCGGTGTCCTGCAGCACCTCGACGCGGGGGTCGGCCAGGGCGCGTTCACGCACCACGAAGTCGAGCAGCGGCCGACTCGACGTGATCATGAACTGGCTGCCGGGGAAGCGGTGCTGCCAGCCGTAGGGCGTGTACCAGACGATGTCGCGCGGCAGGTACAGGCGGTGCGCACCGGCGTCCAGGAGCGCCTTGAGCGTGCCGGGCAGGACGGTCTCGATCGCGCGGGCGCCGCCGGACCACAGCAGATGGGCGTGGCGGGCCTGCGGAACGCCTTTGCGCAGGTCGGGGCCGGCCGGGTAGACGTCCCGTTCCAGGACCGTGACGCGGTCCACGTGCCGGACCAGGACGGACGCCGTCAGCATTCCGGACAGACCTCCGCCGATCACCACGGCGCGGGTTCGAGCGGTCATGAGTGCGTGACCTTTCCGTCGGATCCGTCGGATGCCTTGCGCGAATACCGGGATGATTTCGAACCGCCGTTTTCGGCAGCCGCGATTTCAGCGAAATTAGCAGTCGCCGCCGATGTGCCTGAACCCCTAACAACCCCTATCGGATCCGTATCAGCTCGGTCGGCTGTCGCGGCCGGGCCGACGGGTCGCCACGATGGGAAGCGTCTGCCGAATGGACGTGAGGAGACGAGTTCATGCTGGACGAGGCGGCGCTCAAGAAATTGATCCTGGAACACTGCGCCCGGGTGAACGCCGGCGACGTGGCGGGGCTGCTGCGCCTGTACTCCCCGCGGGTGCGGTTCGAGGACCCGGTCGGGGCGGGCGCGCAGGCCGGGCACGAGGCGCTGCGCGCACACGCCACCGGCGCCGTGACCAGCAATGCCGTGGAGATTCCGGGGCATGCGGTGGCCGCCCAGGACGGGCGGCACGCGGCGGTGCCGGTGGTGGCGACGATGGACTACCTGCCGTTGGGTCCGGTGCTGACCCGGCACGGCGTGCTGCCCGCGCCGGCCGACCCGGCACGGCAGCGGATGCGGTTCCGGTTCCTGATGGTGATCCGCGCCGGGGACGACGGCCTCATCGAGGAGATGAAAGCGTATTGGGGGGCGAGTGACGTCTCCCTGTCGGGGACGGAATGAAGACGACCGGAAAGGGAGTTTCCATGCTCGACGAGACGGCCCGGAAAGAACTCGCCCTGGAACACTGCCGGAGAATGACGAGCGGTGACGTCGACCGGATGCTCGAGTTGTACACGAAGGACGTACGGTTCGAGGATCCGGTGGGCTCACCCCCGATGATCGGGCACGAGGAACTGCGGGTCCATTTCCAGCGGGCGGCTCAGGCCAGGACGGTGGATGTCGCCGGTGTGCCGGTGGCCGCGCAGGACGGACTGCACGTGGCGATACCGGTGTCGGTGTACATGAACTACCTGCCGCTGGGGCCGACGCTCACCAAGCACGGCTATCTGGACAAGCCGGCGGACCCGTTCCGCAAGCGGATCAAGTTCTCCCTCACGAGCGTTTTCCGGGCCGGTTCGCACGGCCTGATCGAGGCGGTGTGGGTGTACTGGGGCAAGTCGGACCTGTCGCTGCTGGACCCCGGTCAGGAGTGAGAGGTGCGGGGGCGGCCCCTCGGCACGCTGCGGGGGCGGCCCCTCGGCACGCCGCGGGTCGCGCCGCTCAGCCGGTCAGGTCGCGGCGGGCGAACAGGCTCGACCCGGCCCAGGTCAGCAGGGCGGCGACGGCGGTCAGGGCGAGCAGCGGCAGCGCCCTGGCGTCGGCGGCGGGCAGCGCGGGCAGGTGCGAGAACGGGGAGACGTCCCGCACCGCCTGCGGCAGTCCGAGCAGTCCGCCGAGCCGGCCGACGATCAGGCACAGGGCGAGTGCCCCCCAGGCCGCGCCGGAGGACAGTGCCGGTACGGCGGCGAAGGCGAGCACCACGAACCCGGACAGCGCCAGCACCGCCGGCGCCTGCGCCAGGGCGGCGCCGGTCAGGTCCGTGAGCCCGCCGGAGAGGTCGCCCGCCGCGGCCCCGTAGGTCAGGCCCGCGCTCACCCCGGCGATCAGGAGCAGCAGCAGCGAACCGGCGACGGCGACCGTCACGTGCGAGAGGAGCCAGCGGCCCCGGCTGACGGCGGTGGCCAGCAGGGCCTCCAGACGGCCGGAGGTCTCCTCGGCGCGCAGCCTCAGCAGGGTCTGCACGGCGAACCCGGCGGTGACCGCGCCCACCATCACGATCATCGAGGCGAAGAACGTGTCGACCGGGTCGCCGCCACCGCCGCCGATCTTGCCGAGGGTGTCGGTGAGGTCGGCGTTGTCGCGCAGGGCGTCGCCGGCCGACTTGCCCATGCCGCCGATGACGGCGCCCAGGACGGCGATGCCCGCGCCCCATCCGAGCAGGGAGCCGCGGTGCAGCCGCAGTGCCAGGCCGAGGGGGCTGAGCAGTCCGGGGGCCGCCGAGGCCGGTCCCGGCCGGTCCTGCAGCAGGCCGGCGCCCAGGTCGCGTCCGTCGTTGAGGCGGAAGGCCCACACGGCGCAGGCCGCGGCCAGGACCAGGGGGACGAGCAGGACCCACCAGTGGTCGCCGCCGA
Organism: Streptomyces sp. H51; assembly: GCF_035656535.1. Taxonomy (NCBI): domain Bacteria; kingdom Bacillati; phylum Actinomycetota; class Actinomycetes; order Kitasatosporales; family Streptomycetaceae; genus Streptomyces; species Streptomyces sp. H51. The sequence goes on along the minus strand of NZ_JAYMHD010000070.1, from coordinate 11,795 downwards.
ACGGTTCGACGCGCTGCGCCCAGCCGATCGGTGACAGCCAGGCGAGTGCGGTGCTGTCCACGGAGGTGCCGCCGCCGCGCACCTCACCGCCGGCGTCGGCGATGCCGCGGATCAGGAACGCGGCGCCGACGGCCGCGCCGGCCAGGGAGTTGGCGCCGCGGGCGGTGCCGGAGAGCTGGGCGGTGATCGCGGCGACCGCGGCGAAGAACAGCCCGGTCGCGGCGGCCGCCGCGGCCGCGGCGAGGGAACCGGACAGCGGCAGCCCGGCCAGCGGCAGCACGATCGCCAGCATCACGAACAGTCCGATGTTCGCCTCGATCGCCAGCAGCAGGGCCGCGGTCAGCGGCGCCCGGCGGCCGACCGGGGCGGCGCCGAGGAGTTCGGCGCGGCCGGTCTCCTCGTTCTGGCGGGTGTGCCGCACCACGGCGAAGGTGCTCATCAGGGCGGCGAGCACGCACAGGTACGTGAAGATCTGCACCATGGCGACGGCGCCCTCGCTGGTGCCGACGGGTGCGCCGCGGGTCAGCAGCAGCGCCGGGGTGTCGGTGAGGGTCTTGACCGCGTCGACGCGGTCGGCGGCGTCGGGGTAGGTCGAACCGACGCTGTCGGCCGCGCTGTAGCCGAGCGCGCCGGTGCCGTAGATCCACGCGGCGAGCTGGACGCGGTCCCGGCGCAGCGCCAGTTTCAGCAGCGTGCGGGTGGCGGTGTAGTCGCTCATCGGGCGGCCGTCCTCGCCGCGGTGCGGCCCGCGTCCGAGGTGGAGTCCGCGTGACCGGCACCGCCGGCTTCGACGTCGTCGCCGTAGTGCCGCAGGAACAGCTCCTCGAGGGTGGGCGGGCTGCTGGTGAGCGCGCGCACCCCGAAGGAGGTCACGTGGGTCAGGACGCGGTCGAGGTGGTCGTCGTCGACGTCCAGGCTGATCCGGTCGCCGTCGACGGCGACGTTGTGGACGCCTTCGAGCGCGTCGATGCCGGTGACCCGCTGCCGGGTCTCGGCGGAGAGCCGGGTGCGGGTGAGGTGGCGCAGTTCGGTGAGGGTACCGCTCTCGACGGTGCGGCCCTTGCGGATGATGCTCACGCGGTCGCACAGCGCCTCGACCTCGCCGAGGATGTGGCTGGACAGCAGCACGGTGCGGCCCCGCTGCCTGACCTCGCGGACGCAGTCCTGGAACACGGCCTCCATCAGCGGGTCCAGGCCCGAGGTCGGTTCGTCCAGGACGAGCAGTTCGGCGTCGGAGGCGAACGCGGAGACCAGGGCGACCTTCTGCCGGTTGCCCTTGGAGTAGGCGCGGCACTTCTTGGTCGGGTCCAGCTGGAACCGCTCGATCAGGGCCGCCTTGCGTGTCGTGTCGACGCCGCCGCGCAGGGTGCCGAGCAGGTCGATGGCCTCGCCGCCGGAGAGGTTGCGCCACAGGCTGACGTCGCCGGGTACGTAGGCGAGGCGGCGGTGCACCTCGACGGCGTCGCGGCGGGGGTCCTTGCCGAGCAGGGTGGCCCGGCCGCCGTCGAGCCGGAGCAGGCCGAGCAGGGCGCGGATCGTGGTGGACTTGCCCGCACCGTTCGGCCCGAGGAAGCCGTGCACCTCACCCCTGCGCACGGTCAGGTCGAGGCCGTCCAGGGCCCGTGTGCGGCCGAATGTCTTGACGAGTCCGGACGCGGCAATCGCGTCATCCGTGTGCGCCACCCGCGCACCACCTTTCACCCGAGTCGTGGTCCGTCGGCGTCCCGCCGTCACTGGCGGAACGCCGGCCCGCGGTCGCGCCGGTTGTCCCCCGCGGCCCCGCGCGCTCCGTCCGGCTGACGGCTCGACGGCGGCAGGCGCCCGGGTTCAGGGTTCCGCGGGGCATTGGCGACAGCAATCTCCCCCGGCACGGAAACCGGCATTCAAGGGTCGCTAGGGGTTCCCGGTAGGGGTTGACCGGCGTCGAGCGGGACTCGGACCGTTGTAGGGCCACGCAGCCCCCTCCTTCAAGGAGTTTCATGCCTTCGCCAACCAGATGCCCAGCAGCCCGGCATTTTCCCTTCACTCCCGTCAACGGGCTGGAAATCGAGCCGGTTCTGGCTGATCTTCGCAGGGAGGAACCGGTCAGCCGCGTGACGCTGCCGTACGGCGGGGACGCCTGGCTCGTGACCCGGTACAGCGATGTCAGAGCGGCCCTGGCCGACCCCCGGCTGAGCCGGGCCGCCGTGGTCAACGCCGATGTGCCGCGCCGTCAGGAGATGCGCGTCGGCCCCGAGGGCATCATGTACATGGACCCTCCGGACCATTCCCGACTGCGACGCCTGCTGACGAGGGCGTTCACCAGACGCCGGGTGGAGGAGCTGCGTCCCAAGGTGGAGTCGATCGCCGCCGAACTGGCCGAGAACCTGGCCCGCAAGGGGTCGCCCGCCGACTTCGTGGAGTACTTCTCCTGGCCGCTGCCGACGCGGGTGATCTGCGAGCTGCTCGGTGTGCCGTACTCGGACCGCGGGGTGTTCCGGCGGGGCGCCGACGCGCTGATGCAGGGCGACACGCTGCCGCACCACGAGTTCACCGGGCGCGTCAACGAGCTCGTCGGCTACATCTCACGGCTGATCGCCGACCGCCGGCAGCGGCCCGGCGGCGACCTGCTGTCGGCGCTCATCCAGGCGCGGGACGACGGCGACCGGCTGACCGAGCAGGAGTTGGTCTCGCTGACGGTCGTCCTGCTCGCCGGCGGCCACGAGACCACCGCGAACCAGATCACCAACTTCCTCTACACGCTGCTGCGTCACCCCGAGCAGCTGGCGCTGCTGCGGCGGCGGCCGGAGCTGCTGTCGCGGGCGGTGGACGAGCTGATGCGGTACATCCCGCTGGGCACCGGCCACCACGCTGCGATGATCGCCACCGAAGACCTGGAGATCGGCGGGGTGCCGATCTCCCGTGGTGACGCGGTGTACGTGCACATCCATTCGGCCAACCGGGACGACGCGGTGTTCGCGGATCCGGACGCCCTGGATCTGACGCGGGAGGACAACCACCACATGGGGTTCGGCCACGGGGTGCACTTCTGTGCCGGCGCCCAGCTGGCCCACATGGAGCTGGAAGTCGCCCTGCGGGTGGTCCTGGACCGGTTCCCCGATCTGCGGCTCGCGGTCGCCGACGACGTCATCCGGTGGCGTTCCAGTCTGCTCGTGCGGGGCCCGCTGTCCCTGCCGGTGCAGTGGTGAGCGACGGGGAGGCGGCCGTCACGGCCGGCGCGCGGTGGGCGGTGAGCGTCGACCGTACGGCGTGCGCGGGCACGGGCATGTGCGTGCACTCGGCGCCGGAGCACTTCGCCCTCGTCAAGGGCCGCTCGCAGGCGGTCCGGGAGTCGGTGGAGCCGGACCCGGCGGTCCTGGACGCCGCGGAGAACTGCCCGCTGGAGGCGATCCGGGTGACGGAGACGGGTACGGGGGTGGTGCTGGCGCCGGAGTTGTGACGCCGGGGACGAGGACAGCGTTGCGGGCCGGACACGTCACGTGTCCGGCCCGCACGCTTCTGCTCCCGGGTGTTCCTGGCCGCACACCTCTGGTACGCGCCTTTCGGGTCCGCGCGTTCCGGGTCCGCGTGTACCGGGTCCGCGCGTTCCGGGTCCGCGTGTACCGGGTCCGCGCGTCACTGGTCCGCGCCTTTCGGGTCCGCGCGTTCCGGGTCCGCGCGTTGCGGTCAGGGGCGCGGTGTCAGAGGTCGTGGCGGACCAGGCGCCGTTGCAGGGCCACCAGGGTTCGCGGGGTCAGGCCCAAGCCGTCGGTGAGGTAGCCGTGCAGGCCGCCGTAGTCGCGCTCCATCCGCTCCACGGCCGACCGCAGGTAGTCCTCGCGGACCTCCTGCAGCGGGATCAGCAGATCGGGGTTCTCCATGTAGCCGGCCGACCTGAGGTAGTCACGGGCCTGCCGGTCGGCGTCGGCCCGGTAGGTGTTGGACAGCAGGTAGTCGCGCTCGGCCTCCGCGGCGGGCACACCGAGGGTGCGCAGGAGGACGTAGGCGAGCCAGCCGGTGCGGTCCTTGCCCGAGGAGCAGTGCACCAGCAACGGGCCCTGGGCGCCCGCGATGTCGCGCAGGGCGGCGGCGAACGCGGCCCGGTTGGCGGGGTCGGTGACGAAGCCCTCGTACGCGGCCGTCATCAGTTCCTCGGCCTTGCCGTCGCCGAGGGTCTGCTGCTGCAGGACGGGGTCCTTGGAGGCGATGGCGGTGGCGATCGTCCGGTACAGGCTGTGGTCGTCGACCGGGCGGGACAGCGCCGTGACGCCGGGCGGGAGGCGGTCGGGGCCCTGAGCGGCCTCCTGCGGCGTCCGCAGGTCCACGACGGTCGTCACGCCCAGCGCGGCCAGGGTGTCCAGGTCGGCGTCGGTGAGCCGGTTGAGGGCGTCGGAGCGCAGGACGCGGCCGTAGGCGACCTGGGCGCCCGTCCAGGTACGGTGCCCGCCCAGGTCGCGGGCGTTGACCGCGCCCTGGAGCGGGACGCGGACCGTGGTGTCGGCCGGCCCGGTGGTACGGGTGGCCGCCACCGGCCCGGGACGGCCGGCGGGCGCGGTGTGGGCGGGTGGCGCTGCTAACAGCAGGGCGAGCGCGACGGTGCCGGACAAGGGAAGCAGGGCAGATCTCACGGGGCCCCCTGGGTGGTCGGATGCGGGTGTCTTCGGCGTCCGGAGCGGGCGTCGGGGCGCGGTGAGGGGTGCTCACCGTCGGCCGTCAGCGGCTCGCCGTCCACCACGCCCCCTCTCGGCCGCCGTGTGGTGATGGTCCGTCAGAAGCTGTACCGCATGACGCGGTTGTACTTCCGCAGGACCGGAATGGCGTTCATGATCCTGCACATGATCCGGGACGTCCACGGCATGTGTGCCACGTACGGGGAGTCCGTGAAGGTCCACTCGAGCAGGTGCTCCAGGCCGGGCGCCCAGTCCTCCAGGGACTTGGGGTCGTCGAGACCCCAGACGAAGGACTTGCCGGTCGCCTTGACCGTCCAGTGCTTGTTCATCGCCTTCACCGAGAACGGGGTGTAGGCGTCGAACAGCAGCTCGCCGGAGGGGAAGCGGTTCACCAGGCGGGTGACGAGGTCGCGTACCTCGTCCTCGGTGAAGTACACGAGCAGGCCCTCGGCCACGACCAGGACGGGGCGGTCGGCTGGGATGTCCGCCAGCCACGCCGGGTCCAGGGCGGAGGCGCCGATGACATGGTGGTGGCGGTCGCGTCGCGGGAACAGGTCGCGGTACAGTTGCGCGATCTCCGGCAGGTCGAGGTCGTACCACTCGACGTCGTCGGACGGGTCGATGCGGAAGACGCGGCCGTCCAGGCCCGCCCCGAGGTGCAGTACGACGGAACGCGGGTTGCGCGCGAGGAAGTCACGGATCCAGCGGTCGAACTCCAGGCCGCGGATGGCGAGGGCGATGGCGTCGTCGTCGCGCATCTTCAGCTGGGTCTTCAGCCGGTCGTAGTCCTCGATGGACTCCACGGCCCGCGCGGCGAGCCGGTCGCCGAGGATCGGGCGGTCCGACTTGGCGTCATGGGCCCGCGAGTACAGGGCCACCAGGAGGTTGCGGGTCTCGGCGCTGAACTGCACCTGTTTGGTCTCCATGAAACACCCATCTCGGATCGTTCGGTCGGTGTGCCGGCCGGGCGGTCAGCTGACCGGGAGCCGGAAGAACGTCGTGAGGTCCTCGACGATCGCCCGGACCACGGCGTCCCGCTGCGGGGTGAGGTAGAAGTGCCCTCCGGGGAAGCTGCGGAAGGCGAATCCCCCGCGCGTCAGGTCCCTCCAGGCCCTGGCCTCGTCGAGGCCGACCCGGGGGTCGGTCTCCCCGGTCAGGACGCTGACGGGGCAGCCGAGGGCGGGCCCGGGCCCCTCGGGCCGGTAGCGGTAGGTCTCGATCGCCTTGTAGTCGCTGCGGATCGCGGGCAGCACCATGCGCAGCAGTTCCTCGTCGGCGAGGACGCCGGCGTCGGTGCCGCTCAGGGCGCGGATCTCGGCGATGAGCGCCTCGTCGCCGCGGGTGTGCACGTTCTCCTCGCGGTGGACGAGGGGGGAGCGGCGGCCGGAGGCGATCAGTCCGAGGAAGGGGATCCGCCCCTCCGCCTCGATCCTGCGGGCGAGTTCGAAGGACAGCACCGCGCCCATGCTGTGGCCGAACAGGACGAGCGGCTTGTCCGCGAGGGGCAGGAGTGCGCGGTGGATCTGGTCCACGAGGGCGTCGACGCTGTCCAGCAGCGGTTCGGCCCGCCGCTCCTGGCGGCCGGGGTACTGCACGGCCGACACGTCGGTGTGGGCGGACAGTTCGCGTGAGAAGGGGAAGAAGAAGGAGGCGGATCCTCCGGCGTGCGGCAGCAGCACCAGGCGGTGCGGGTGCCGCGGCGCGGGGTGGAAGTTGCGTATCCACAGCTCGCTGTGCTCGTCGGTGGTGCTCATGGGCGTACCGTCTCCTTCTCTTCCTGCGCTTCTGCGCTGGTGCCGGGGGCCGCTCGGGCGCCGGTGCGCGGTGCGGGGACCGCTCAGACGCCGATGTCGCTCATGCCCCAGAAGACTCGCATGTCCTCGATGAGTCCGTCGGCGTTGATGGTGAAGATGTCGACGGCGTTGATGTTGGTGCGCGCGCGGTTGGGGTCGAGGATGTTCGTCATCGTCGCGGCGACCGGCACGGCGACCTGCTTGCCGTCCTGGCCGGCGGACGCGTGGCCCGGCTCGACGGTGACCTCGGCGGCGATGTTGCTCATGAAGTACTCCCGCTGCGCGGCGCGGCCGACGCGCGGCTCACGGCCGACGGGGTCCTCGATGCGGGCGTCCTCGGTGAAGTGGGTGAGGATGGCGTCCACGTCGCCCTCGTTCACCTTGCGGAAGTACTCCGCGACGATCTCCTTGCGCTTCTGCTCGTCCAGCATGTCTCTCTCCTCCGGTGGTGGTTGGTCCGGCGCCCGGTCGGGACCGGTGGCGCGCCGTTCGAGGGGCCGCTTCAGCCGAACAGCCAGTAGCGGCGCCGTTGGAAGGGGTAGGTGGGCAGGTCGGCGAGGCGGGCTCCGGTCGGCGCGAACACCGCCGCCCAGTCGACGGGCCGGCCCGCGACGTGGAAGCGGGCGGCCGTGCGCAGGGCCCCGGTGACGCCGTCGGCGTCCGCCGTGCCGCCGCTGCCGGGGGCGGGGGCCCAGGTGTCCGGATCGGTGAGGCCGGCGGCGGCGAGCCGCTCCCCGGTGACCGCGTCGACGACCGGCACGCCCGGTTCGCTCACCTCGACGGCCGGCCCGGCGGCGGCGCCCTCGACGTGGGAGGCGAGCAGGCCGACAGCGTCCTCCAGGCCGAGGACGCCCGCGGCGTGGGCGGCGGCGAGCCGTCCGGGACCGTGGGCGGCGAGCGCCTGCGGCAGCAGACCCCAGTTCTCGTGGAGCCTGTGCAGGGCGGTCTCGTGCGCGAACGCCTCGGCGAGCGGCGGCAGCGGGGCGGCGATCCGGACGTCCAGGTGGGCGCGTACGTGGTCCAGGGCGTCGGCGTAGACGGGGTACGCGGCGTACAGCGCCTCCGCGGCGGCCGGGGTGCCGTGGAAGGTCAGGGACGGGTCCGCCGCGGTGGTGACGTGCGGGTGGTCCGCGCCCTCTGCCACGGCCCGCAGGGCTTCCAGGAGTCCGGCGCGGTCCGGTGCCAGGACGACGGCGCGGTGCTCGAAGGCCGCGCGGCCGACGGCGAGGGTGTAGCCGGCGTCGGCGGGGCCGGGTGCGCCGGCGCCGTCCAGAGCGGCGCGCAGGCGGGCGGCCTGGGCGCGCAGGGCGTCGGGGGTGCGGGCGGACAGGGGCACGGGCAGGACGGGCAGGACGGCGCCGCCGTGCGCACGGCCGGCCGCGGTCCGCACGGCGTCGCTCCGGTGCCCCCGGGTGTCCGCCGCGGCGGGCGTCTCCTCGCTCCCGGACGGCGCCTCCTCCAGGATGAAGTGGGCCTGTGTGCCGCTCGCTCCCAGGGAGGTGACCCCGGCCCGGCGCGGGCGGCCGGTGTCGGGCCACGGGGTGGCGTCGGTGACGAGACGCACGGCGCCCGACGACCAGTCGACGCGGCTGGTGGGTTCCTTGACGTTGAGGGTCTGCGGGAGCAGCCCGTGGCGCAGGCACAGCACCGTCTTGATGACGCCGACGACGCCGGAGGCGGACTGCGGGTGGCCGATGTTGGACTTCACCGTGGACAGCAGCAGCGGGCGGTCGGCGGGGCGGCCGCGGCCGTAGGCGGCGAGGAGCGCCTCGGCCTCGACGGCGTCGCCGAGCGGGGTGCCGGTGCCGTGGCCCTCGACGGCGTCGATCTGCTCGGCGGTCAGGCCCGCGTCGGTGAGCGCCTGCTGGATGAGGTGCCGCTGGGAGCTGCTGCTCGGGGCGGTGAGTCCGTTGGTGGCGCCGTGGTGGTTGACTGCGCTGCCGCGTACGACGGCGAGGACGCGGTGGCCGAGGCGGCGGGCGCGGGAGAGCCGTTCGACGACGACCATGCCGACGCCCTCGCCCCAGCCGGTGCCGTCGGCGTCCTCGGAGAACGGCTTGCAGCGTCCGTCGGCGGCGGCGCCGCCCATGTGGTGCCAGGCGACCGGCTGGGACAGCACGGTGGCGCCGCCCGCGAGGGCCATGCCGCACTCGCCGCGGCGTACCGACTGCACGGCCAGGTGCAGGGCGACGGCGGAGGAGGAGCAGCCGGTGTCGACCGTGAGGGTGGGGCCGTGCAGGTCGAGGGCGTAGGCGAGGCGGCCGGAGGCGATGGCGGGCGCGATGCCGCCGCCGAGGTGGGGCTCGCTCTCCTCGGGGATGCGCCCGCGGGGGACGAAGCCCTGGTAGCCGACGCCGACGTACAGGCCGATCTGCTCGCCGGCGCGGCCGCGCGGGTCGACGCCGGCGTGCTCGAACGCCTCCCAGGCGGTCTCCAGCAGGAGCCGCTGTTGCGGGTCCATGACGAGCGCCTCCTGCTCGGAGACGCCGAAGAAGGCCGCGTCGAACCCGGCGACGCCGCTGAGCAGTCCGGCCTGGGTGAGCGACCGTACGGCCTGCAGGTCGCCGTCGTCGGTGGGGGTCCAGCCGCGGTCGTGGGGCAGGTCGCCGACCAGGTCCTCGCCGACGGCGACGGCCTGCCACAGCTGGTCGGGGCTCTCGATGCCGCCGGGCAGCCGGCAGCTCATGCCGACCACGACGACCGGGTCGTCGTCCTGCGCCTCGGCGGGCGCCGCGGGCGCGGCGGGCGCCGACTCGTCGGGTTCGCCGAGGAGTTCGGCTTCGAGGAAGCGGGCGAGGGCCTGCGGGGTGGGGTGGTCGTAGACGAGGGTGGCGGGCAGTTTCAGGCCGGTGACGGTGGTGACGCGGTTGCGCAGTTCCACGACGGTCAGCGAGTCGAAGCCGAGGTCCTTGAAGGGCCGCCCTGGTTCGACGGCGTCCGCGGAGGGGTGCCCGAGGACGCCGGCGGCCTCGGTGCGCACCAGGTCGGCGAGCAGGCCGCCGCGCTCGGCGGGCGGCGCGGCCCGCAGCCTGCGCACCAGTGCGGAGGCGGACTCCTCGGCGGGCGGGGCCGGTTCGGGTGCGACCCGGGTGGCGCGGACGTCGGGCAGGTCGGCGATGAGCGGGCTGGGCCGCTCGGAGGTGAAGCCGGGCGCGAACCGGGTCCAGTCGACGTCGGCGACGGCGACGAACGTGTCGTCGTGCTCGACGGCCCGGACCATGGCGTCCAGGGCGAGTTCGGGGTCCATCTCCAGCACGCCGCGGCGGCGCATGTACGCGCCGGCACCGTCGAGTTCCATCATTCCGCCGCCGCCCCAGGCGCCCCAGGCGAGCGAGGTGGCGGTGAGGCCGCGGGCGCGGCGCCGGGCGGCAAGCGCGTCGAGGAACGCGTTGGCGGCGGCGTACGCGGAGTGCCGGGCGGCGCCCCAGACGCCGGAGTTGGAGGAGAACAGCACGAACGCGTCGAGTTCGGTGTCGCCGAGGAGTTCGTCGAGGTGCCGGGCGCCGTCGGCCTTGCCCGCGGCGAGTTGCCGGAACTCCTCGGCGGCGGTGTCGGTGGCGAGCGTGTACTGCGGCACGCCGACGGCGTGCACGACGGCGGTCAGGGGCGTCTCGGCCGGGATCGCGTCGAGGACCGCCCGTACCTGCTCACGGTCGGCCATGTCGCAGGCGGCGAGGGTGACTTCGGCGCCCAGCGCGCGGATCTCGTCGGCGAGACCGGCCGCTCCGGGCGCCTGCGGGCCGCGGCGGCTGGTCAGGACCAGGTGCCGGGCACCGCCGGCCGCCAGACGCCGGGCCACCCGGGCGCCGACGCCGCCGGTGCCGCCGGTGACCAGGACGGTGCCGCGCGGCTGCCAGCGCCGCACCGGCTCACCGTCCCCGAGCGGGGCACGGGTCAGCCGCCGGGCGAGCACTCCGCTGGTGCGCAGGGCGAGTTGGTCCTCGTCGCCGAGGCCGCCGGCGAGGACGTGGGTGAGCCGGGCCGTGGCCCGCTCGTCGAGCGGGTCGGGCAGGTCGACGAGGCCGCCCCAGGTGGCGGGGTGTTCGAGGGCCAGGACCCGGCCGAGCCCCCACACCGCGGCCTGCGCGGGCACGGGCGCCCGGTCGGTCCGGCCGGCGGCGACCGCTCCCCGGGTGGCGCACCACAGGGGCGCGGTGACCTGGGCGTCCGCGAGTGCCTGGGCGAGGACGAGGGCGGTGGCGGCTGCCCCGCCGCCCTCCTCGTGCGGTCCGAGGAGTGCCAGCACGCCGTCCAGACGCGGCAGCGCGGCGACCGTGTCGGCGAGCCGCGCGGCGAGGGCCTCACGTGTCCCCGCGACCGCGGCCCGGGCGGGGTCGATCTCCAGGGTGACGGTCTCGGCGTGGGCGGCGAGCGCCGCGGCGACAGGCCCGGCGGTCTGCTCGGAGGTCTGCTCGGAGGTGACGATCAGCCAGGTGCCGAGGGGTGTCGGAGTGGCCGGTACGGGCACCGGGGTCCAGGTCACCTGGTAGCGCCAGGAGTCGAGGGTGGCGCGCTCCCGGCTGCGGCGGCGCCAGGCGGCCAGTCCGGGCAGCAGTTCGCCGAGCGCCCGCCGTTCGGCGAGGTCGAGTGTGCCCGCGAGTGCCTCCAGGTCCTCGGCCTCCACGGCCTGCCAGAACCGCGCCTCGGTCTCGTCGGCGGCGGTGGCGGGGACCGGGTCGGGCTGGGCGGGCGCGGCGGAGAGCCAGTAACTGCCGCGCTGGAAGGCGTACGTCGGGAGGTCGGCACGGCGGGCGCCGCGTCCGGTGTACAGGGTGGTCCAGTCGACGGGGACGCCGCGGCTCCACGCGGTGCCGAGCGAGGCGTACAGACGCGCCAGGCCGCCCTCACCACGGCGCAGGGTGCCCGTCGCGCACACCTCCACACCCACGTCCTGAGCCGTCTCCTCCACCCCGTACATCAACACCGGATGAGCACTGCACTCGATGAACGTGCTGTGGCCCTCCGCCAGCAGACGCCGCACGACCGGCTCGAACGACACCGGCCGACGGCAGTTCTCATACCAGTACTCCGCCGTCAGCTCCGGCCCCTGAAGCACCTCCCCCGACACCGTCGAATACAACGGCACACTCCCCACACCAGGACGCACGAACGACAGCAACTCCACGATCCGCCCCCGCAACCGGTCCACCTGCGCACAATGCGAAGCCACCGTGGAGCCGATCACCTTCGCCCGGACACCCTCCCCCTCCAGACCCGCAACCAGCTCCTCCAGAGCCGCCACCTCACCCGCCACCGTCACCGACCCCGGACCATTGACCCCCGCCACCGACAACACCCCACCGAACCGCTCCAACCACACCCCCACCTCACCCACCGGCAACGACACCGACGC